>NZ_SOGW01000131.1:0-4070 GCF_004403075.1 Cryobacterium sp. TMT2-10
TGGGTAAATTTCCGACGTGATGCGGTCATGCTGATCTCTACTTTCAGTAGTCCCTCATTTTAAGAGGGCCCACTGTCCGAGAACTCCGCGGCAGGTCACTAGGTCAGCGGCGGGGTGTCCTGGGGGTTGGCCTCGTTGGGGGTGTCGCTATCCGTGTACTCGCCTTCAACGTCCGGGTCAGTTGTGGCACGCCCGTCAGCTGGGGTCGTCGCGTCGGCTTCAGGTTCCGTGTCGGTGTATTCGCCGTCGGACTCGGGGTTGGGTTTCATTAGGGGCTTCCTTCTGCCAGGGTCCCCTGACGGTATCTCTCCGACTGCGTGATCGCAATGACAACTTCACCAGCCATCGCAGTCATAGGAACTTTTCCCGCTGAGTGATTTACCGTTCAAGGCCCTCATCCCGGGTGCGCGGGTCATCTGCCTGTGTCGCTTGGTCACCGCGCGTAGCCTGGCGGGCCTTGACGGTGAGTCCCGCGGCGCGCTGCGCGTCCCGCTGCTTGTCGGCCGTGGCCCGGTTCGCTCCCCGCATCGCGTCCAGCGCGGTGGACGGATTCCGACGGCCAGCCTCAGGCGTCCTCGGCGGGGTGCCCTGAGTCTGCTTCTCCTGCAGCTCTGTCACGCGAGCCGCGAGCTCCGCACCAACACCGCGTTCACGGTAGGCCACAGGAATGGCCGCGGTCTGGGACGGGTCGACCTTGTACCGGTCGCGGAAAACATCGACTTCAGCGGCGAGGCGCACCCACTCCTGACGACTGTTGCTTTCGGCCGGGACGTCGCCGAGCTGCTGCGCCCAGTCGGGCTGTTCGACGGCGATCGCCGTGCCGCGTTCCTCGAGGCGGACGGCCAAGTACTCGTACCGTTCGGCGAGATGATCGTGCCAGGCGGGGTCGGTGCCTGCGGCGTCGAGCACCCGCCGGTCGGCGATCCACGCCGGCACCGCCGGACGCTCCCCCACTGCCGACGCCTGGTCGACGGGTGCCGTTTCGATGCGGCGCTCCATCCGGTGGGAGAGGACGGCGCCGGCGTCGTCGGCGGTGCCGCGTTCTCGTTCGTTCCACGAGTCCCGCAGCAAAGTGGCCGGGTCAAGGCCCTGGGTTTCGGCGCGGGTAAGGGCGGCGGTGACGGCTCCCCAGCTCTCGGAGCTGGTGAGGTTCCGGGCATCTGTCTCGTCGAGGGTGTGGCCCACGAGTCGATTGAAGCGGACGGTTTTGGCGCGTTCGGCGACGTCGCCGTACTGATCGATGAGGGTGACCAGGTCATCGACTCGGGCTTGTTCGGCGCGGATGGTTTCGGTGGCGGAGAGCATCCCGTCGCTGTGACCGGCGATGGTGTCCAGGACGTCACTCATCGGCTGGGCATCCTCGGTCTCGACGTAGAGGTGGTTGGCTTCCTTGCCGCGGGTCAGCCCGACGTAGACGAGTTCGCGGGAGGTGGAAGAGTCGGCGAGGACGTGCGCGGTGTCCGCGGTCATGCCCTGGGCCCGGTGAATGGTCGACGCGTAGCCGAGCTCGACGTTGTTCTGCACGTACTCGGCGGGGAGGGTGATGCGGCCGCCGTGCCCGGCATGGGTGACGGTCAACGCCCCGTCGGCTTGCACCTTCCCCACGATCCAGACGTCACCGTTTTTGACCCGGTCGGTTCCGCGCCCGGTGCGGAGGGTGGCGTCGTTGAGGCGGGTCACGATCCTGTCCCCCTGGTACGCGGCCAATCCGTCGCGCAGCTGCGAGGAATTCTTCCCGGATACGAGGCCGGCGCCCATCCGGTTGGCCTGGGCCCTCGTGTTGAGGTCGGTGACGGTCACGTTCTGTTGGGCGAGCATGACGACGTTTTTGCTGGCTTCGTCGTCGTGCTGCCAGGCGGCGAAGACGTGGTCGGTCATCCGGTCGATGCCGCCAGCGGTGACCCGGTTGTTGTCGACGTACCAGCGGAATGGGTCCCCCACCGTGGCAGGGTCGCGGAGCTGCCGGGTTGCTTCGGCTTCGGCTGGGGATGTGAACCGGTGGATCTCCTCCAGCTTGACCGAGCCGACTTCGCGTTCCAGCAGGCGCAGCGCCCCTCCGGACTCAACGGCGGCGAGCTGCCGGTCGTCACCGATCAGGCGCACGTGCGCCCCGTGACGCTCAGCAATGCTCGTGACCTTAGCCAGGTTCAGGGTGCCGGCCATGCCGGCCTCGTCGACGACGATGATGTCCCCCGCCCGCAGCTTCAACTCGTCCGGGTGGCGACTGTCCGGGGTCGCGTCCCCGTGGGTGTCGTAGGCGCGGACGAAGGAGTGGATCGTGGCCGCCGGGACCTCGACGGCGTCGCGGAACACGGCGGCCGCCGTCGCAGACGGGGCCAACCCGATCAGGCGGCCGCCAGCTTGCTCGGTGGCGCGGGCGGCCAACGCGAGAGCGGTGGTCTTCCCGGCACCGGCAGGCCCGGTCGCGACGACAAGGAGCGTGCCGGAGGTCGTGAACTCACGTGCCGGGGCCCGCTGCCCGGCATCCAACGGTCCGGTGTGGCGGGCGGCGGTGCGGTCGAACTCGGCCACCGTGATGGGGGCGATCGTGCGGGTGCGGCCGGCGGCCAACAACGTGTCTTCGGCGGCGAGGAGGCCGGTGGAGGTGAAGAGCATGCGGCCCTTGTGCTCGTAGATGCTCGACCCGTCCCGGCGAGTCAGAGGCTCGAAGGAACCGTGCGGGGCGGGCGGCGTCACCGCGATCGAGTCCGTCTCCAGCGCACGCCGGGTGATGAGCTCAACCGTGCCTTCTGGTACGGGGCCGCGACTGTTTTCTTTCTGGACCCAGCGGCGGGCTTCGGCCTCGATCATGTGCGGACCCCAGACCGCGTGATGCTCCGACACCGTCCCTACGACCTCACGCGCAGCCCGATCCACATCCACCACCCGCGACTCCCCCGGCCTGCTGCCCATGGTTGCCGCTGCGGCGCGCGCATCCTTGAGGAGGTTGGTGACGGTGGCGGCGCCGACGCGTTCGGCGGCCTTCGCGGCCCACTCGTGTCAACGACTGGTGAATACTGACCCCGTGGCGTCGTTTGAATTCGGACCCCTCCGTAAGACCCTTGGAGGGTGATAACAGTGGAGAACTGGGCAGAGATACGTCGGTTGCATCGATCGGAGAAGATCCCGATCAAGGAGATCGCAAGGAAGTTGGGGATCGCGCGGGTCACGTCCCGCTGAGTGGTGGAATTTCTCAACACCATGCAGGTCAGTGGTTTTAGTCTAGGCGGTGGCGAGTTCGGGGAGGATCACCGCCTCGTCGAGGACCTCGATGGGGTTGTTCATGACGGCCAGCTCGAGCATCGAGGCCTCGGAGAAGTAGCGTCTTTCGCCAGCTTCCCACTCGTCGTGCTGCTCGATCAACTCCGACCCGGCCAGGCGCAGCAGGGCCGCGGCGTTGGGGAAGACGCCGACGACGTCGGTGCGGCGTTTGATCTCCTTGTTCACCCGTTCGAGCGGGTTCGTGGACCAGATCTGGCGCCAGTGCCGCTTTGGGAAGCCGGCGAAGGCGAGGAGGTCGGGTTGCGCGTCGACGAGCATCGCCGCGACCTTCGGGTGCGAGCAGTCCAGCATCGTGGTCACCTCGCGAAACTGTTTCTCGATGTGCTCGCGGTCGGGTTGGGCGAAGATGGTGCGGATGATCGAGGCGACCATGTCCTGCGATCCCTTCGGCACCACGGCGAGGACGTTGCGCATGAAGTGCACCCGGCAGCGTTGCCAGCCGGCGCCCTGGAACACGGTCCCGATGGCCTTCTTCAGGCCCGTGTGCGCGTCAGACATGACCAGCTTGACCCCGTCGAGGCCGCGGGTCTTCAACGACCGCAGGAAGCTGGTCCAGAAGCCCTCGTTCTCGCTGTCACCAACGTCGAAACCCAGGACTTCACGGCGTCCGTCGGCCGCGACGCCGACCGCGACGACGATGGCCTGGGACACGATCCGGTGGCCGACGCGGGCCTTGCAGTAGGTCGCGTCTGTCAATGGCCAATCCGAACTGCCCACTGGCGGCCAGTAGGAATGCCCGCTGGTGGCCATGAAAACTGCCCACTCATGGCCAACAGATCTGCCCACCT
>NZ_SOGW01000113.1:0-35928 GCF_004403075.1 Cryobacterium sp. TMT2-10
GGCCGCCGGGGCCGGCCAGGCCGCCGTCGGCGCCGGGAACCTCGCCGACGGAGCCCGGCAGACCCACGACGGAGCCGTGGCCGCCGCCACCGGGGCCGACAGCGCCGCCACCGGAGCGTCCTCACTGTCGGCAGGGGTCGGCAGCCTGCGGGACGGTCTCGGCGAGCTCCAAACCGGCGCGGGGACGCTGCGGGACGGCCTGGCCACCGGCGTCACCAGCATCCCGGACTCGACTGCGACCACCCGCTCCCTGCAGGGGTCGACGATCGCCGACCCGGTCTCACTGCAGACCGCGGCCGTGACCTCGGCCGGCACCTACGGCGCCGGGCTGGCCCCGTTCTTCGCCAGCCTGGCCGGCTGGATCGGCATCTACGCGTTGTTCCTGATCGTGAAGCCGGTCTCCCGGCGGGCCATCACCGCCCTGCACTCTCCCGTGCGGATCACGGTGGCCGGCTGGCTCACGCCCGGCCTGCTCGGGATGGCCCAGATGGCCGCCCTGTTCGCGATCCTGGCCGGCGTGCTGAAGTTCGAGGTGCACAACCCGGCCGGCACGTACCTGATGATGGGCCTGGCCGCCCTGGCGTTCGCGGCGATCATCCTCGCCCTGAACGTCTGGCTCGGCAGCGTCGGTCAGTTCATCGGCCTCGTGCTGATGGTGGTGCAGCTCGTGACCGCCGGCGGCACCTTCCCCTGGCAGACCCTGCCCGCGCCGCTGGCCTGGCTCCACCACGTGGTGCCGATGAGTTATGCCGTCGACGGCATCCGTCAGTTGATGTACGGCGGAAACCCGGCCACGGCCTGGTCCGATGCCGGCGTGCTGCTGCTCTGGCTGGCCGGCGCCCTGGTGCTCGCTTTCATCGGCGTGACCCGGATGACGCATTTCCGCACCCTGCGCGACCTGCGGCCCAGCCTGATCGGCTAGGCCGCCGGCCTCTTCGTCTCCAGTCGTCCTGCTACTCCTCGGGGCGGGAGGTGGCGCGACGACGCGGGAATGTCACCGCGTCGCCGCGGCTGGGCACCGCCGGCCGTTCCGACTCCTCGGCGGGAGCCGCTTCGGCCGAAGACGGGAGGGTGGACCAGCGCAGCAGGGCGGCAGCGCTCGTCTCGACCGGCAGTTCACCGGCCGATACCACGATCACCCGCGCATCCGTCAGGATCGCCGCGCGGACCAGGGCGTCGGCGGCCGGCACCGAGCCGAGCTCGCCGGCGCCGAGGGCCTCTGCCGAGGTGGCTGCCAGCCAGGGCTCGCGGTCGAGGGCGATCAGGGTCTCCGCCGGCGTCCGATCAGGGGCCAGCAGCAGCACGTCGACCTGGCTCTGCTGGAGTGCGCGCACCACGGCCGCGAAGTCCATCTCAGAGAGGCCGCTGCCCTGTCCCGTCCCCAGCCGCTCGAGAACATCGTGCTCCTCCCGCGCGAGAATCGCCGCGAGGTGGCGGTTCAGGTCGGTTTCGAGTTCCTCCTGCGTGGCACCGCCCGGGCGGGTGTTCGTGGGCACGACGTGCAGCACCTCGCGGCTAACCGGCGAAAGCTGGTCGACGAGAAGCTGCCGCGCACGCACGTCGCCGGTGAGCACGAGCAGCTCGGCCTTGCTGTCCTGCACGATCTCGTCGATCGCGGCGGCGATCTGGCCCTCGTTGCGCTTCCATACCTCCTCGGTGTGGTGCTGGTAGCGCCCATTTGCGAGGAAGTCGTCTTCGGACCCGACCTTCGTGAGGAATTCGGTGTCGCCCTCCACCTTCACCCTGGAGACCGGATGCGGGCGACTCAGCCGGTAGAGCGTGATCTCGCCGCCGTCCCGCCCGACCTCGGCCACCACGTAGCTGAGGTCCCGTGGGCGATGGATGAGCAGGGGCATCAGGTTGGGCACCGGCCCGTAGGAGACCAGCAGGTCGCCGAGCGGCTCCCCCGAGAGCACCTCGTTGATCTCCGCCACACCCTGCCGCACGACCATCAGCCGACCCATCGGGCCGCCCACCCCGGGCGGCTCCTCGCTCAGCTCGATGATGGTGCTGGCGTCGATCTCCGGCGCACCGGCCGCGGTCAGCGCCTCGCGCAGGGTGCGCTGGCGCAGGGCGGAGGTGCGCCGGGGATTCTGGGCATCCTGGGTCACGTCCACGTAAGCGCTTGACACCGAACCGGGTCGACGGAACAGCTCCGCGAGTCCTTCATTACCGAAATCAGCCATGGCGGGAGTCCCTTCTACCGTGTTTGCTCAGCACGGTAGCCCGCGGCCGGAGGGTTGACAACCCGGCCTCGGCGCGGCGGACGGACACCCAGGAGGGCGCGGCGAACACGCCCCGCAGACTCCGGGAAGACGCCGCCTAGATCGCGGTCTGCTGGTGCGCCGCGACGCACCAGCCGCCGTCCTTGAAGACATAGGTCGTCGACGCGTTCGCTTCGGTCACCTCGTCGCCACGGTGGGCGATGAGCCGGTAGACCAGCACGCCGGCATGATCGTTCAGCCGCACGACGGCCGGGTCGCGCAGCTTGTAGCTCGTGACCGGGGCGAGTGCCTGGAAGAAGGCGGGGGCCTCGTCGCGGGTGACGACCCGGCCCGGCAGGATCAGCAGCCCGTCGCTGGTCATCGTGCTCCGGTAGTAGGCGCCGCCGCGGCCGGCGAGGATCGCCTGCCACCCTTCGTGCTCTTCGTGCAGCAGTCGGGCGGGGAGATCGTCAGTGATCGAGGTCATGACCCAACGCTAGACCTAAAGCTTGGAGAACCGGTGCTGCAGCACCCAGTTGTGCATGGTGACGGCGGCCGCGGCGGAGGCGTTGATCGAGCGGGTGGACCCGAACTGGCTGATCTCCACGACGGCGTCGGCGGCGTCGATCGCCTCCCCGGACAGGCCGGGGCCCTCCTGGCCGAAGAGCAGCACGCAGCGCTCGGGGAAACTGAAGGTCTCGATGATCACGCTGCCCGGCACGTTGTCGATCGCGATGATCGGCAGGTCCGCCGTTTCGGCCCACTCGACGAAGGATGCGACATCCGGGTGGTGCAGCACGTGCTGGTACCGGTCGGTCACCATGGCGCCGCGCTTGTTCCAGCGCTTGCGGCCGATGATGTGCACCGTGTCGGCGGCGAAGGCGTTCGCGCTGCGCACGATCGAGCCGATGTTCATGTCGTGCTGCCAGTTCTCGATGGCCACGTGGAACGGGTGCCGTTTCTGGTCCAGGTCGGCGACGATGGCCTCCATCGACCAGTACCGGTACCGGTCGATCACGTTGCGGGTGTCACCGCGCTCGAGCAGCTCCGGGTCGTAGAACGACTCCTCGGGCAGTTCCCCCTGCCAGGGTCCGACGCCGTAGGTGGACAGTTCGGGCGTGGGGTTCTGCGGTTCTGGCACCGCTCCACCGTATCCTGCCCGGCCGGACCCACCCTTTCGGGCTCCCTAAATCCGACGTAAGATTTCGGCATGCCTAAAACGGATGCGCCGGCTGCCCCGGTGACCGATCGCCCGACCACCGTCGCCTCCACCCGCCTGCTCTGGCTGCTCGGGCCGGCCCTCGTCGCCGGCGTCGCGTACCTGGACCCCGGCAACGTGGCCAGCAACATGACGGCCGGCGCCCGCTACGGCTACCTGCTCGTGTGGGTGGTCGTGGCCGGCAACGTGATGGCCTGGCTGATCCAGTACCTCTCCGCCAAGCTCGGGATCGTCACGGGCACGAGCCTGCCGGAGATCCTCGGGGCGCGCATCCGTCACCCCCTGGCCCGCCGGCTCTACTGGCTCCAGGCGGAACTGGTGGCGATGGCCACCGACCTGGCCGAGATCATCGGCGGCGCGGTGGCGCTCTACCTGCTCTTCGACCTGCCCCTGCTGGCCGGCGGCGTGATCACCGGGGTCATCTCCATGGTGGTGCTGGGCGTGCAGACCCGGCGAGGGCCCCGCGTCTTCGAGCGGGTCATCATGGCGCTCCTGCTCATCATCACGGTGGGGTTCACCGCCGGGGTCTTCTTCGCCCCACCGGACCCGGCCGGGGTGCTGGCCGGGCTCGTGCCGCGCTTCGACGGGTCCAACTCGGTGCTCCTGGCCGCCTCGATCCTCGGCGCGACGATCATGCCGCACGCCATCTACGCGCACTCCGCCCTGACGCGGGACCGGTTCCCCTCCGTGGGCACCGACGCCGCGACCCCGCGCCTGCTCTGGGCCACCAAGTGGGATGTCTCCATCGCCATGGTGATCGCCGGAACGGTGAACCTGTCGATCCTGCTGCTCGCGGCATCCGCGCTGCAGGGCGCGCCGGGGACCGACACCCTTGAGGGCGCCTACCTGGCCCTGCGAGACACGCTGGGGCCCATCGTCGCGACCGTGTTCGCGGTGGGGCTGCTCGCGTCCGGGCTGGCGTCCACGTCGGTCGGCGCGTATGCCGGAGCGGAGATCATGCACGGCCTGCTGCGGCTGCGGGTGCCGCTGCTGCTGCGGCGCGTGGTCACGTTGATCCCGGCCCTGGTCATCCTGGGCGGCGGGTTCGACCCGACCGAGGCCCTCGTGCTCAGCCAGGTGGTGCTCTCGTTCGGCATCCCCTTCGCGCTGATCCCGCTGGTGTGGCTCACCGCTCAGCGCGGCGTTCTCGGGGAGTACCGCAACCGCTGGTTCACGACCGCCGCCGGCGCTCTCGCCGCCCTGCTGCTCGTGGCGCTGAACGTGGTGCTGCTCGTCCTCGTCTTCGCGGGCGCCTGACTCCATGGCGCTGACCAGCCCCGCGACCGAGGACTACCTCAAGACCATCTACGCGCACACCGAATGGCAACCTGACCCGATCACTCCGTCGGTGCTGGCGCTGCGCCTGGGCGTCGCGCCGTCCTCCGTCACCGAGATGGTGAAGAAGCTGGCCGCGGCCGGACTGATCACCCATGTGCCCTACGGGCCGCTCACCCTGACGACGGCCGGTGTCCTCGGCGCGACCGCCGTGGTGCGCCGCCATCGGCTGATCGAGACCTGGCTCGTGCGGGAGATGGGGTACGACTGGGACCAGGTGCACGACGAGGCGGAGATCCTCGAGCACGCGCTCTCCGACCGGTTGCTGGCGGCGATCGACGACCGCCTCGGGCACCCCGCCGCGGACCCGCACGGCGACCCGATCCCCGCGGCCGACGGCACGCTGGTGCGCGCCCCCGCGGTACTGCTGGCGGACGCCGCCCCCGGCCACGTCGGGACCGTGCTGCGCATCAGCGACCGCGACCCGGCCATCCTGCGGGGCCTCGGCGCCGACGGGATCCGGCCGGGAACCCGACTGACGGTGGACGAACCGTTCGCCGTGCGCCTGCCGGCCGGGGGCATCCGTCACCTGACGCAGTCGGCGGCCCGATCGATCTGGCTGACAAAGTAACCAGCGCGAAACCTCGCCCCGATAGTCTGGACCGTGAACCGAGGGAGCACCCAATGACTAGCCGTGACGAGATCGAATGCTGGCTGACCGACATGGACGGCGTGCTCGTGCATGAGAACAGCCCGCTGCCGGGTGCGGCGGAGTTGCTGGAGCAGTGGAGCGACGCCGGGACGCCGTTCCTGGTGCTGACCAACAATTCCATCTTCACGCCGCGGGATCTGAGCGCCCGCCTGCGCGCGTCGGGCCTGAACGTGCCGGAGGACCGCATCTGGACGTCGGCCCTGGCGACCGCGGACTTCCTGAAGTCGCAGGCGCCGGGCGGCACCGCGTTCGTCATCGGCGAGGTGGGCCTCACGACCGCGCTGCACGAGGCCGGTTTCATCATGACCGAGACGAATCCCGACTACGTCGTGGTCGGCGAGACCCGCAACTACTCGTTCGAGGCCATCACCAAGGCGATCCGTCTGCTGCTGGCCGGGGCCCGCTTCATTGCGACGAACCCGGATGCGACCGGTCCCAGCGCCGACGGCCCGCTGCCGGCCACGGGCGCGATCTCTGCCCTGATCACCAAGGCCACCGGGATGGAGCCGTACGTGGTCGGCAAGCCGAACCCGATGATGTTCCGCTCGGCGATGAACAAGATCGGCGCACACTCCGAGAACACGGCCATGATCGGCGACCGGATGGACACCGACATCATCGCCGGGATCGAGGCCGGGCTGCACACCATCCTGGTGATGACCGGCATCAGTGACGCCGCCGAGGTGAGCCGTTACCCGTTCCGACCGGACGAGATCCTCGCCGGCGTGCACGAGCTCGTCTCCGCGGAGCCGCAGGAGTCAGACGAGATCTGAGCCCGTCCCGCGCCGCCCCGCTGATCACCCCTGCTGCCGCTGCCGCTAACGAATTCGACGGAGATTCGGCCCTAAAAACACCGTTTTGGACCTGAACGGGCCTATTTCGGCAAAATCTCCGTCGAATTCGTCAGGCGGCAGGGGCGGGGCCGGGACCCGCGAGGCTCACCGTGAGCGGCTTGCCGGAAGACCGGCTCACGAAGCAGTAGTAGGACCGGGGGCCGCCGGTCCACTGCAGTTCGGTGATCGGGTAGCTGCCCTGCACCTGCAGGTCGGGGAAGGCCCCGGCCGCGGCCAGGTCGATCACGCCGGGGGTGCTGCAGAGCACGTTGATCTGACCGGCGAGCTCGGCCTCCCCGGGGAAGGCCGTGGTGTCGTCACCGGCGAACACCCCCCGGTACACGAGCTGCGCGGAGTGCGGGGCGCCACAGTCCGAAACCGTGAACTCCTCCTCCCAGGGCGACACGTAGGGCTCGAGGCATTCGCCGCCGAACAGGGTGTTCCACTGGTGCACGCCGGCTGGCTGCGGTCCGGTGACCTCGGGCGTGGGCGTCGGGGTCGGCGTCGGGGTGGCCGTCGGCGTGCTGCCGGCGCTCATCGTGGGCGCCGCGACCGGTGTCGGGTCGCCTCCCAGGCTCTGTCCGATGAAGAAGAAGGCGCCCAGCACGACCACGAGAATGACGCCGGCGATGATCCACGGCAGCGACTTCTTGATGTCGATCGGCGGGCGGGCCGAGCCCCCGCGCGAGGCGGTGGAACCGGTCGGCGGCCGGCCGCCCGGGTCGGCATGTGCGGCGGCCGGTAAGGCGTGCGTGCCGGCGGACGTGGTGGTGAGGGCAACGGATGCCTCAGAAGGCTCAGCGGGCGTTGTCGCGCGGGCACCGCCAGCGGGCAACGGAGGCGCAACAGCAGGCGCAGTAGTGATGACGGGCGTGGCATTTCCGGGCCAGGCCTCAGGTCCGGCGGCCTCGGCAGCCCCGGGCGCCGTTCCGTTGGGCGCGGCGGCTCCTGTCACGGCAGCGCCTCCGGCGCCCGCAGCGCCACCTGCGTATGAGCCGGGGGAGGCTGAGGCGGCGACCGAGGCCACCGCTGCGGAGGCGGCGGCAGTTGCGGCGGCCGTGGCCGCGGACGCTGCCGTACCGGCCGCGGCGGACCAGGCGCGGAACCGGCTGCGGGCCGAGACCGGAGCCGGGAGCGCATCCGAGGCCTCGAGCGGCGCGGGTGCCGCGGGTGCCGCGGGCGTGCGAGTCACGCCGGCGATCAGGTCTGCGGCAGCGGTTTCCTCGGCAGTGGGCACGAGCGGGGACTGGGTGAGGGTTGTCCACCAGGGCGCCGGCTCGAGGTCCGCCTGCGAGCGGATGATGCGGGTTCCGCTGGGCACGGCGGAGCCGGAGCCGGTGGGCACGGCCGGAGCCAGGCCCGAGTCAGGGTCGACGCTCCGGTCAGGCGTCGGATCGGCCGGCACGGATGCTGCAGGAGTCGCCGCGCGTGCCGGGGCCGGCGCGTTCGGCGCGGGAGCGAGATATGCGGGAACGAGCGGTGCGGGTGCAAGGTCCGCGAGACGCGGCGGCGAGGAGGCGGCATCCGTGGACGGGCCGGGGTGACCGGGCCGGAACGGTTCAGACCCGGCGGGCGGGTCGGCTGCAGGAACCGCAACGGGCGGGTCGGCTGCAGGAACCGCAGCGGCGGGCACCGGCCGGACGCTCTTGAGCCGAGGATCGGTCTGGGTGGTGGGCTTCAGGCCCCACAGAAAGCCGGCGGTTTTGGGGTGGGCATCGACGGGCGGCACCGGCGGGGCCGGTTCGGCTGCCTGCCCGGGTTTCGGCCACCGGGGGATATGGATCGACCGCCGCGGGGTGAATTCGTCGGGCGTGCCGGGCCTGGCCCCGCCGCCGAGTTGCGAGGCGAGCCAGTCCATGCCGTCTTCGGCGGGCGCCTCGTCTTTCGACGCCCGGGAATTCGACGCCCTGGCCTTCGGTTCCTCGTCGCCCGGAACCTCGTCGAGCGGCACTAGTTCAGCCCCAGGTCCTCAAGGCCGATCGCGTAGTAGTACGGGTAGCCAGCGGCTTCGATCACTTCGCGCGCGCCGGTGTTGCGGTCGACGACCACGGCGACGCCGGCGATGATCGCCCCGACCTTGAGCAGCGCCTCGATCGCGGCCAACGGAGATCCTCCGGTGGTGGAGGTGTCCTCGAGGACGACGACACGCTTGCCCGCGAGGTCGGGCCCTTCGACCTGTCGGCCGCGGCCGTGGTCCTTGGGCTCCTTGCGCACGACGAAGGCGTCGTACGCGGCCCCGCGCGCCGCACCCTGGTGCAGGATGGCCGCGGCCACGGGGTCGGCGCCCATGGTCATGCCGCCGACCGCGGCGACATCCGGGATATCGGCTATCAGGTCGAGCATGACCTGACCGATCAGCGGTGCGACGCGGTGGTCGAGGCTGACCCTGCGCAGGTCGACGTAGTACGTCGCCTTCTTGCCGCTGGTGAGGGTGAAGTCACCATGAAAAACGGCGTCGGCTGAGATGTAGTCGATGAGTTGCTGGCGGGTATCGGTCACAGGACCAACTTTAGGCCATCGGCCGGCCGGTCCACTCGAGGGAGGACGCGGCTCTGACCGGGTGGAACCGAATCGACTAGAAGATGCGAACGAGCTTGCGCTCGGGCACGCGACGGTAGCCATCCTTGTGAACGTCGACCACGACGGCGACGAGGGAGGAGATCACAATGAGAACGAGAACGGCGAGGAGAGCAAACACGGTCGTACCTTTCGAGAATGGAGGCGGATGTCGGGGAGACGGAGGCACCATTGCACGAGTTCGACATTTTTATTTCACCACCTTTAACTTTGCAGCACAATCGTATTATTCTGCAGGGAGTGTGTAGCTTAGCTACATGGATGTGCAACGGCTCGAACTACTCCGGGAATTGGCCGAGCGCCACAGCATCACCGAGGTCGCCCGGGCCACGCACCGCACCCCGTCGGCGGTCTCCCAGCAGCTGAAAGTGCTCGAACGGGAGGCCGGTCTGCCTCTCACCGAGCGCAGCGGGCGCGGCCTGATTTTGACGGATGCCGGACGCGCCCTGGCCCGCAGCGCCACGAATGTGGCGGTCGCCCTCGCCCGCGCAACGGCGGTCTGGGACGAGTTCCGCAACGACGCCACCGGCGAGGTCAGCCTGGTCACGTTCCCGACCGCGGGCGAGATGCTGCTGCCCGGCGCACTGCGGGAAGTGGCCGCGGTGCCCGGGCTCGTCGTGAACTGCACCGACAAGGACCCCGAGCTGAGCGACTTCCCCGCGCTGACGGCGGAGTTCGACATCGTGCTCGCCTACAGCCTGCGCGGCCAGCTGCCCTGGGGCGGCCGCGGCCTGACGGTCGTGCCGCTGATGACCGAGCCTCTCGACGTGGGACTCCCGGCCGACCACCGGCTGGCCACCCGCACCTGGCTCACCCCGGCCGACGTCGTCGGTGAGACCTGGATCGGCGCGCCGCACGGCTACCCGTTCGAGCGCATCCTGCACCAGATCGAGCAGAAGGCCGGCAGCCCCGTCATCGTCGCCCAACAGTTTGCCGACCTGAGGGTGATCGAGGCCTTCGTCGTGGCCGGACTCGGCATCGCACTCGTGCCTCGCTACACCTGGGGCGGCGACCAACCGGGGCGGCTCGTGCTCAAGCCCCTGCGCGGGGTCGATGCCGAGCGGCAGATCGTGGCTCTGATGCGCCCCGACCGGGCCGAGCGCCTGGCCGTGCGCACCGTCGTCGACGTGCTGCGCACCGAGGCCGCCCGGGTGCAGGCCACGCACGCGGCGATCGCCCCGGCCCCCTGACCGCGCCCCTCTCACCCCTCCTCGCGGCAGCGAAAGTTGGCCGCGCAGTGCGGAGAACAGGGACGGGCGTCAGGCGCGGCCGTGGGAGACGCGGGTGCGACGGGACAGGGAGTCCACGATCACGGCGAGCAGCAGCACTGCGCCGGTGATCATGTACCGGATCGACGAGTCGAGGTTCATCAGGGTCAGGCCGCTGGAGATCGACTGGATCACGAGGATGCCCAGCAACGCCGAGTACGCGCTGCCGCGACCGCCGAACAGGCTGGCCCCGCCGATCACCGCCGCGGCGATGGCGTTGAGGTTCGTGTCGCCGCCGCCGCTGCCCTGGTTGGCTGCGGCCAGGCGGCCGGCCGCGAGCACCCCGCCGACCGCCGCAAAGGTCGAGCAGAGCATGAAGACCGAGAGGTAGACGGCTTTCACCTTGATGCCGGCCCGGCGCGCGGCTTCGACGTTGCCGCCGATGGCGTACACGGCCCTCCCCCACCGGGTGCGCAGCAGGAAGAAGTTCATCACGACCACGAGCACGAGGAACAGGAGGAACATCAGGCCCACCCCACGGGCCTGGTTGAGATACCAGGTGGGCACCCCGAGCACCACCAGGAGCCCCACGCTGCGTGCCACGATGGAGGTCGTCGAAATCGCGGTCAACTCCGCTTTGGTGCGCCGCCGGGCGATGAAGACCAACTGTGCGGCGAAGACCAGGACGGTGAGCACGACGAGCACGTAGGACAGCCAGTCGGGCAGGAACCATTGCTGGGCGAACTGCACGATCCAGGAATCGAAGGGGATGTTGATCGACCCGGTTTTGCCGAGGACCCAGAGTTGCAGGCCGAGGAAGCCGAGCAGACCGGCCAGGGTGATCACGAAGCTCGGCACCCCGAACCGGGTGAACAGGAAGCCGTAGAGCAGGCCGACGAGCATCCCGGCGACGATCGACGACAGGATCGCGAGCGCCAGCGGCCAGCCTTGCGCTGGATGAGCCGTTCGTCCTGCCGGTCCGCCGCGACGGCCGGCGGCTCTGACGTGGGAATTGTCGGGGTCGTCATGATGACGCTTCCTCCGCACTGCGCGCCTGTGCGCGCCTCGTGACCGCGTTGTCCGTCGCCCCGGTGATGGCCGCGATGATGTCCTCGTAGGTGACGTCGGCGATCCGGAACTCGCCGTTGTTTCGCCCGAGGCGCAGCACGACGACCCGGTCGGCGACCGCCTGGACGTCGGCCATATTGTGGCTGATCAGAACGACGGCGAGCCCGCGCTAGCGCAGCCGCTCGATCAGGTTCAGCACCTCGGCGGTCTGGGCGACGCCCAGCGCCGCGGTCGGCTCGTCGAGGATCACCACGGTCGGCTCCCCGATCAGCGACCGGGCGATCGCCACGGTCTGGCGTTGACCGCCCGAGAGGGATGCCACGGCAATCCGCACGGAGGGAATCCGGGCGGAGAGTTGCTGCATCAGGCTCCAGGAGCGTTTCTCCATCTCCACCTCGTTGATGATGGCGCGGCCCCCGATCTCATGCCCCAGGAAGAGGTTGGCGACGACGTCGAGGTTGTCGCAGAGGGCCAGGTCCTGGTAGACCGTGGCGATGCCCCGGGCGTTCGATTCGGACGGGCTCGAGATCGAGACCGGCTTGTCGCGATGCATGATCGTGCCTCCGTCGGAGCCGTAGACGCCGGCGAGGATCTTGATCAGGGTCGACTTGCCTGCGCCGTTGTCACCGACGAGGGCGACCACCTCGCCGCTGTAGATGTCGAGGTCGACGGCGGTCAGGGCCTGGACGGCACCGAAGTTCTTGTCTATCCCCCGCAGTGAAAAGACCAGCTCCCCGGCGGGAATGGGGCTGTCGGCAACGACGAGGGCAGGGTCATGGCGAGTCCTTTGCGCTGGTCCGTTTCGTGCTGGTGCAGCGCCGGACGAGAATCACCTGCTGGTGATCCCCGCCCGGCGGTCTGCTGGTGCCGGTGCTGGCGTTACTTGATCCCGGCCGCCGTGCACGCCTCGGCATAGGTCGACGTGCAGATCTCGTCAACCGTGTAGAAGCCGTCCTTGACCACGGTCTCCATGATGTTGTCCACGGTCACGACCACCGGGGTGAGCAGGGTCGACGGGGTTCCGTCGACATCCGTGTCGCCCGTGAGCGTGTCGCCCTGGGCGAGGGCGTGCGTCAGCTCCGCAGCCTTCTCGGCTTCCAGCTTGATGGCCTTGTACACCGTCATGTACTGGTCTCCGGCGACGATTCGCTGGATGGCCGCGAGCTCGGCGTCCTGACCGGTCACCGGGGGCATCGGCGTGAACGCGGCAGCCTTGAGTGCCGCAATCGCGCCGCCCCCTGTGCCGTCGTTCGCCGCGTACACGCCCTGGATCTTCGGGCCGAACTGGGTGATCTGGCCGGCCGCCCACTCCTGGGCCTTGTCCGGGCTCCAGTCGGGGGTCTCAAACTCGGCGAGGATCGGGATGCCGCTGGGGTCGATGACGGAGTGAGCGCCCTTCTTGAACAGGGCCGCGTTGCCGTCGGTCGGCGATCCGTTGATCATGATGATGCCGGTAATGGTGTTGTCCGCCTTCAGCTTGTCGACCAGCGCCGTGCCCTGCAGAACCCACAATCCGATCGCCAGGAGCGCGACTCTTTTCCTCAGTTTTCTCATTCTGGGCCTCCTACAGTGACCACCCTCGTTGGCGGTGCTACCACGATGGACCTCCGGGGGAGGTCGTCAAGGTTTCCGGCACCGCGCCGGGGCGCACGACGGAGGGCGGAAATCCGGCCCGGATTTCCGCCCTCAACAGGTATTGCGCGCGGTCGGTGCGGCTAGGCGTTTTGCGGGAAGCCCAGGTTGATGCCGCCGTGGCTGGGGTCGAGCCAGCGGCTCGTGACGGCCTTCTCGCGGGTGTAGAACGCGATCCCGGCCGGGCCGTATGCCTTCGCGTCGCCGAACAGGGAGTCCTTCCAGCCACCGAAGGAGTGGTATGCCACCGGCACGGGAATCGGCACGTTGATTCCGATCATGCCCACCTGCACCTCGTTCTGGAACCGGCGCGCCGCCCCGCCGTCATTGGTGAAGATGGCCGTGCCGTTGCCGTACCGGCTGCGGTTGATCAGTGCGAGCCCTTCGGCGTAGCTGGCGACCCGCACAATGGAGAGCACCGGCCCGAAGATCTCGTCGAGGTAGACGTCCGAGTCCGTGCTGACCTTGTCGAAGAGGGTCGGGCCGAGCCAGAAGCCGCTCGCGTCGCCGTCGACTTCGATGCCGCGGCCGTCCACGATGACCTCCGCGCCGTCGGTGTGGGCCACGTCGATGTAGGAGGCCACCTTGTCGCGGTGCACCTGCGTGATCAGCGGCCCCATGTCGCATCCGCGCATGCCGTCGCCCACCTTGAGGCCCGTGAGGCGCTCGGTGATCTTCGCGACCAGGTCGTCGGCGACCGGTTCGACGGCCACCACCACGCTGATCGCCATGCAGCGCTCACCGGCGGAGCCGAAACCGGCGTTGACCGCGGCATCCGCGGCCAGGTCCAGGTCGGCGTCCGGCAGCACGAGCATGTGGTTCTTGGCACCGCCGAGGGCCTGCACGCGCTTGCCGTGATGGGCCGCGGTCTCGTAGATGTACTTCGCGATCGGCGTGGACCCGACGAACGAGATGGCCTGCACGTTAGGGTGCACGAGCAGGGCGTCCACGGCTTCCTTGTCGCCGTGCACGACATTGAGCACGCCGTCGGGCAGGCCGGCTTCGGTCATCAGCGCGGCCAGCCAGTTCGACGCCGACGGGTCCTTCTCGCTCGGCTTCAGCACGACCGTGTTGCCGGCCGCGATCGCGATCGGGAAGAACCAGAGCGGCACCATCGCCGGGAAGTTGAACGGGCTGATGATGCCCACGACCCCCAGCGGCTGGCGGAGCGTGTAGACGTCCACGCCGGTCGACACGTTCTCGGAGTACTCCCCCTTGGTCAGGTGCGGCATGCCGAGCGCGAACTCGACCACTTCGAGGCCACGGATGATCTCGCCCAGGGCGTCGGAGGTCACCTTGCCGTGTTCCGCGGTGAGGATGTCCGCCAGGTCGCCCTTGCGCGCGTTCAGCAGCTCGCGGAAGTTGAACATGATGCCCTGGCGTCTGGCCTGGGAGGTGTCACGCCAGCCGGGGTAGGCCGCCTGCGCGGACGCGACGGCGGTGTCGACATCCGCGGTGCTCGCCAGGCGCACGTTCTTGGCGACGGCGCCGAGGGCCGGGTTGAAAACCGGGGCAGTCCGGGTCGAGGTTCCATCGACGGGGGCCCCGTCGATCCAGTGGGTGATGACGGGCAGGTCGGTCATGGGCGTTCGTCTCTCTTCATTCTCTTCATTGAGTAGCGGTCAGAGTGCCCGTTCCGGTCGAGAGTGCCCGGCGGAACGGGCACTCTCGACCGGAACGGTGCAGGTGGTGAGGGTGGATGTGCGGGTGCGGGTGGATGTGCGGGTGCGGGTCAGGCGAGGAGGTCGAGGCTCAGGACCTCGTCGTAGATGGCGAGCGCCTCGGCGACCTCGTCGTCGGTGACCACGCACGGCGGCACCACGTGGATGCGGTTCTCCGCGAGGAACGGCAGCAGGTTGCGGGCGAGCAGCTCGGTCTTGATGCGGCCCATCACCGCCCCGCTGAGCGGGTGCCGGGTCTCCCGGTCGGCCACGAGCTCCAGCGCCCAGAAGACGCCGACGCCGCGCACCTCGCCGATGACCTTGTGCTTCGCCTGCAGTTCGGCCAGTCCCGGAGCGAGCACGTCGCGCCCGATGCGGGCGGCGTTCTCGACGATTCCCTCGTTCTTCATCGCGTCGAGGGCCGCCACGATTGACGCCATCGCCAGCGGGTGGCCGCTGTAGGTGAGCCCGCCGGGGAAGACGTTGGTCTCGAAGTCGCTGGCGATGGAGTCCGAGATGATCACGCCGCCGGTGGGCACATACCCGGAGTTGACGCCCTTGGCGAAGGTGATCAGGTCGGGGGTCACGTCGTAGCCCTCGAACGCGAACCAGTTGCCGGTGCGGCCGAAGCCGGCCATCACCTCGTCCAGGATGAGCTGGATGCCGTAGCGGTCGCAGAGCGCCCGCACCCCGGCGAGGTAGCCGGGTGGCGGCACGAGCACGCCGGCGGTGCCCGGGATGGACTCCAGCAGCACGGCCGCGATGCCGGAGGGGCCCTCGCTCTGGATCACGTGTTCCAGGTGGCGCAGGGAGCGCTCCGACTCCTGCTCGGGCGTGGTCGCCCAGAACTCGCTGCGGTAGAGGTAGGGGCCGAAGAAGTGCACGTGGCCGCGCGCGAATTCGTTCGGGATGCGGCGCCAGTCCCCGGTCGCGACAATCGCCGCGCCCGTGTTGCCGTGGTATGAGCGGTAGGTGGAGAGGATCTTGTCACGGCCCGTGTGCAGGCGCGCCATCCGGATCGCGTTCTCGATCGCATCCGCGCCGCCGTTGGTGAAGAACACCTTGTT
Organism: Cryobacterium sp. TMT2-10; assembly: GCF_004403075.1. Taxonomy (NCBI): domain Bacteria; kingdom Bacillati; phylum Actinomycetota; class Actinomycetes; order Micrococcales; family Microbacteriaceae; genus Cryobacterium; species Cryobacterium sp. TMT2-10. Next base: position 15,457 of record NZ_SOGW01000113.1, read on the forward strand.
GAACCCGGCCGGAGCGCGCTCGACGATGCGTTTGGCGGCCTCGCCGCGGGCGAGGTTCGCCGTCGACGGGGCGACCGTGGCGAGCGTGCCGGCCTGCTCGATGATGGCCTGGGTGACCGCCGGATGCTGGTGGCCGATATTCACATTGACGAGCTGGCTGGAGAAGTCCAGATAGCTGCGCCCGTCGAAGTCCCACACCCGTGAACCCAGACCGCCGGCGATCACCAGCGGCTTCAGGCTGCCCTGCGCGGACCAGGAGTGGAAGACGTGGGCGCGGTCGAGTTCGTAGGCGAGGTCGTTCCGGCTTGAGGTTGCGCTCTGGGCTGTGGTGTCAGTCACGAATATCGGTTCTTTCTCTCTGCGTTGAGATGGAGGTGGAGTGATTCCTGTGGTGATGGCCCGGGGACGACGTGCACGTCCAGTCTGACCGAGTTTAGAACTTCGCCACGATTTGCTCGGTCATCTCCGGGATCACGGTCTCCCCGTAGACCCGGAGGGTCTCTTCCTTGTTGTCGTGCTGCAGATAGCCGGCGAACTGGTCGACGCCGAGGCTCCGCAGGGCCTCGAGCTTCTCGACGTGGTCCTTCGCGGTGCCGAGCAGGCAGAACCGGTCGATGATCTCGTCGGGCACGAAGGCGGCGTGCACGTTGCCCGCCTTGCCGTGCGCGTTATAGTCGTAGCCCTCCCGCCGGGCGATGTAGTCGGTCAGGGCCTTCGGCACGTGCGACTCGGTGCCGTACTTCGCCACGATGTCGGCCACGTGGTTGCCCACCATCCCGCCGAACCAGCGGCACTGGTTGCGCAGGTGCCCCCAGTTGTCGCCGATGTACATGGGAGCGGCCACGCAGAACCTGACCGACAGCGGGTCACGGCCGACGTTCGCCGCGGCCGCCCGAACGGTCTTGATCATCCACTCGGCCACGTCGAGGTCAGCCATCTGCAGGATGAAACCGTCGCCGATCTCCCCGGCCAGCTGGAGCGCGAGCGGGCCGTAGGCCGCCACCCACACCTCGAGGCTGGAGCCGACGCTCCAGGGGAACTGCAGCGTGGCGCCGTTGTGCTCGACCGGCCGGGAGTTCGCGAGCTCACGGATGACGTGCACCGATTCACGCAGCGTCTTCAGTGTGGTGGGGGCCCCGTTGGTGACCCGCACGGCGGAATCGCCGCGGCCGATGCCGCAGATCGTGCGGTTGCCGTACATCTCGTTCAGGGTCGCGAACGTGGAGGCCGTCACGGTCCAGTCGCGCGTGGCCGGGTTGGTGACCATGGGTCCGACGATGACCCTGCGGGTCTCGGCGAGAATTCGGCTGTGGATCACGTACGGCTCCTGCCAAAGCAGGTGCGAGTCGAAGGTCCAGACGTGGCTGAAGCCGTGCGCTTCGGCCAGCTGGGCCAGCTGCACGGTGCGGGCCGCCGGCGGGTTGGTCTGCAGAACGACTCCGAAATCCATGCCGTCCCCTGCCCTAGATGAGGTACTGGCTCAGGCCGCGCGGGACGAACCGGCCGTCGCCCCGGGCCCCGAGGTAGGCCTGGGCGTCGATGATGACCTTGCCCCGGGAGATCACGGTGTCGACGTGGCCGTCGATCTCGTAACCCTCCCAGGCCGAGTGGTCCATGTTCATGTGGTGGCTGCGGCCGGTCTGCTCGCCGAACTCGTCGACGCCCAGCCCGATCGAGGTGTGCCCGTTCGGGTCGTAGATCACGATGTCGGCGTCCGCGCCGGGCTGGATGACGCCCTTCCGGCCGTAGAGGCCGAACATCCGTGCCGGCGTGGTGGAGGTGATCTCGACCCAGCGTTCGAGCGTGATGCGCTCGTTGACCACGCCCTGGTAGAGCAGGTCCAGGCGATGCTCGACCGAGCCGATGCCGTTCGGGATCTTGGAGAAGTCATTCAGGCCCAGGTCTTTCTGGCCCTTCATGCAGAACGGGCAGTGGTCGGTGGAGACCATCTGGATGTCGTTCGTGCGCAGGCTCTGCCACAGGTGGTCCTGGTGGCCCTCGGCCCGGGAGCGCAGCGGGGTCGAGCACACCCACTTCGCACCCTCGAACCCGGGCGCCCCGAGGTTCTCCTCCAGCGAGAGGTAGAGGTATTGCGGGCAGGTCTCCCCGAACACGTTCTGGCCCGTGTCCCTGGCCGCCGCGATCTGCTCCACGGCCTGCCGGGCGCTCACGTGCACGACGTAGAGCGGCGCCCCGGTGAGGTTCGCCAGCATGATCGCCCGGTGCGTGGCCTCCTCCTCGAGCTGCCAGGCGCGCGCGACGCCGTGGTAGTACGGGGCGGTCTTGCCCTGCGCGAGCAGCTGGCCCACGAGCACGTCGATGGCCGGGCCGTTCTCCGCGTGCATCATGGTCATCAGCCCGGTCCCGGCGGACTTCTGCATGGCCTTGAGGATCTGCGCGTCATCCGAATAGAAGACCCCGGGGTAGGCCATGAACAGCTTGAAGCTCGAGACGCCCTCGGCCAGCAGCCCGTCCATGGCCTGCAGGGAGTCCGTGTTCAGGTCGCCGATGATCTGGTGGAAGCCGTAGTCGATGGCGCAGTTGCCGGCCGCCTTCTCGTGCCAGGCGGTCAGCCCGTCGAAGACCCGCTGGCCGTGGCTCTGCACCGCGAAGTCGATGATCGTGGTCGTGCCGCCCCAGGCCGCGGCCCGGGTGCCGGTCTCGAAGGTGTCGCTCGCGGCCGTGCCGCCGAACGGCAGCTCCATGTGCGTGTGCGCGTCGACGCCGCCCGGGATCACGTACCTGCCGGTCGCGTCGATCACGCGGTCGACGGATGCGGCCGGGTCGGCCCCGAGGAGGGCGGAACCGGGCGCCAGCACGGCGGCGATGGTCTCACCGTCGGTGAGCACGTCGGCGAGCACCCGTCCGGTCGCGCTGACCACGGTTCCGTTCTGGATCAGGATCTTCATGGTGTCCCCGCCTACGGTTCCACGATCGGGGCGTAGGAATCCGGGCGGCGGTCCCGGTAGAACTGCCACGAGTTGCGCACCTCGCGGATGACGCCCAGGTCGAGGTCTCGGATCAGGATCTCCTCGGTGTCGGTGGAGGCGACCTCGCCGACATAGTTGCCGCGCGGGTCGACGAAGTAGGAGCTGCCGTAGAACGTGACGGCCTCATCGCCGAACTCCTCGGTTTCGGCGCCGATGCGGTTGTTGGCGCCGATGTAGTACTGGTTGGCGACCGCGGCGGCCGGTTGCTCGAGCTCCCAGAGGCGGTTGGACAGCCCCGGCTTGGTGGCCGACGGGTTGAACACGATCTCGGCGCCGTTCAGGCCCAGCACGCGCCAGCCCTCGGGGAAGTGCCGGTCGTAGCAGATGTACACGCCGATCCTGCCGACCATGGTGTCGAAGACGGGGTAGTCGCCGTTGCCGGGGCGGAAATAGAACTTCTCCCAGAACTGCGGCAGGTGAGGGATATGGTGCTTGCGGTACTTGCCGAGGTAGCTGCCGTCGGCGTCGATCACGGCGGCCGTGTTGTAGAGCACGCCCGGCTGCTCCTCCTCATAGACGGGGAGCACGATCACTATGTTGTGCTCGGCGGCGAGCTTCTGGAACCGCTCCGTGAGCGGGCCCGGCACGCTCTGCGCGTAGTCGTAGTACTTCGGGTCCTGCACGATGCCGAAGTAGGGGCCGTGGAAGAGTTCCTGGAAGCAGATCACCTGCACCCCGGCGGCGGCCGCCGTGCGCACGAACCCCTCGTGCTTGCGGATCATCGACTCCTGGTCGCCGGTCCACTCCGTCTGGGTGATCGCGGCCCGAACGGTGTCGCGCCGATCGGTGCTGCCGCCCGTGTTGCCGGCGTGCGTTTTGCCCGTGCCCGTGTTGCTCGTGCCCGTGTTGCTGCTGTCCCCGGTCATCTCACTTGCCTCCACATCGCGCCCGACGCCGAGCAGGCCGAGAGGCCGGGAAGTGCAGCGCCGAATCAGGTGAGTCGAATCGGGCGGCTTCGCCCGTTTGTGCTGTTCGACGTCTATTTTGCAGATCTGTTTCTGTGTGACTTACGCGTAATCATCCTGTCGTCCGAACCGGCCGGTGGCAAGGGTTCCGGCCAACCCGTTCTGGCCTAGGCTGGGAGCAGACCGCCGGTTGGATCTGACCGGTCGAGCCGGCCCTGACTTGGGCGGCAGGTCGCCGGCATTCGCTCGGCTCGCATCCTCCTGCTCTCCCTTCTTCTCTCCCTCGTTCGCGAATGCGGGCGAATCGTCGCCATGGCGCGCTCATACCGACGATTCGCCCGCACTCGCAGCTCAGAACCGGATCGGTTTTATGAACCCGTACTTGTTGTCCCGCGTTTCTGTGCTGGCGGCGGTTGCCGCGTCGGCGCTGCTGCTGAGCGGATGCGCCGCGGCGGGCCCAAGCGCGCCGAGCGCCGCCCCGGAGGCGAACGCGGGCACCGGCTACCCGGTCACCGTCTCCAACTGCGGCACCGAGGTCACCGTGACCGCCGCGCCCGAGCGCATCGTCACGATCAAGTCCTCGGCCACCGAACTGCTGCTCGCGCTGGGCCTCGGCGACCGCATCGTCGGCTCGGCGTTCCTCGACGGGCCGCTGCCGGCATCCCTGGCGAAGGCCGGCGCCGACCTCAATGTGATCAGCGACTTCGTGCCCGGCCAGGAGGCCGTGCTGGACCTCACGCCCGACTTCATCTACGGCGGCTGGGAGTCCAACTTCTCCGCCGACGGGGTGGGCGAGCGTGCCGGACTGGCCGGCCTGAACGTGGGCAGCTACGTCTCGCCCGCCGCCTGCAAGGGCGAGGCCATGCCCGACCCGCTCAGCTTCGATTCCGTCTTCACCGAGATCGACGAGGCCGGCGCCCTGTTCGGGGCCCCGGAGGCCGCCGCCAAGCTGGTCACCGAGCAGAAAGCCGACCTCGCTGCGCTTAAGCCGGTCAAGGAGGACACCACCGCCCTCTGGTACTCGAGCGGCACCGACGCCCCCTATGTGGGAGCCGGCATCGGCTCCCCCGCGATGATCATGGCGGCCGCCGGCCTGACCAACATCTTCGCGGACGTGCACGACACCTGGACCTCGGTGGGCTGGGAATCGGTGATCGAAGCGAACCCGAGCGTGATCGTGCTCGTCGACGCCACCTGGAACACCGCTGACTCGAAGATCGCCACCCTCGAGACGAACCCGGCCACCGCGGAGCTCGACGCGGTGAAGAACAAGCGCTACATCGTGCTGCCGTTCGCGGCGACCGAGGCCGGCATCCGCAATGTGGAGACCGCCTCGTCGGCCATCGACCAGCTGGCCGCCCTCGACAAGCAGCTCAAGAAGTAGCCCGCGGCGAGACGGCCCCGGCGGCGGACTGGTGACGGAACGGTGACGGAACGCATGCGCGACGGATCGGTCGACGGATTGGTCGACGGATCGGTCGCGGCGCAGCCGACGCGGCGCGGGACCGGCGCGGGGCGCTACCTCGGCTGGCTCGTGCTCTCGATCGTGGCCCTCGTGCTGGCGGCCGCGCTGGCCGTCACGATCGGCCCCGCCGATGTGAGCCTGACGGATGTGGCCGCGAGCCTGGGCGGGCACGCCGGCCTGCCCGGCCTGCCCGCGGTGCCCCCGCTGACCGACTCGATCGTCTGGCAGCTGCGCCTGCCGCGCGTCCTGACGGCGGCGATGGTGGGCGCCGGGCTCGCGCTCTGCGGCGCGGTCATGCAGAGCGTCACCCGGAACCCGCTGGCGGACCCGTACCTGCTCGGCCTCTCCTCGGGGGCGTCGCTCGGGGCGGTCTGCGTGGTCATCCTCGGGGTCTCGTTCGCGCTTCCCGCCGCGGCCTTCCTCGGCGCGCTGGCCGCCCTGGTCGCGACCCTGAGCATCGCGCGGGTCGGCGGCACGATCACGCCCGGGCGGGCGGTGCTGTCGGGCCTGGCCATCGCGCAGCTCGGTGCGGCCGGCACCTCCTTCGTCATCTTCTGGGCCGCCAAGGGCGACTCCTACCGGGAAATCCTGAACTGGCTGCTCGGCTCGCTCGCCGGCAGTTCCTGGACGACCGTGGCCATCTCGGCGGGCGCCCTGGCCGTGGTCGGCACCGGGATCGTGCTCGCGGCCACCCGCCTGGACGCGTTCACCTTCGGGGACACGGCCGCGGCATCCCTCGGCATCGACGTGAACCGCACCCGCTGGGCCCTGCTCGCGGCGGTCGCCCTGCTCACCGGCGCCATGGTGTCGGTGAGCGGCTCGATCGGTTTCGTCGGTCTGATCCTGCCGCACCTCGTGCGCGGCCTGAGCGGGCCGGGCCACCGCCGCCTGCTTCCGCTTGCCGTGGTGCTCGGCGCCCTCTTCCTCGTCATCGCCGACACCGTGGCGCGCACGGTGTTCGACCCGCGCGAGCTGCCGGTGGGCATCATCACGGCGTTCATCGGAGTGCCCGTCTTCATCGTGCTGATCAAGAGCCGGAAGGCCGCGGCATGGGCGTAGTCCTGGACGCGGTGTCGTTCCGGATCGGCGGCACCGATATCCTGACCGAGGTGTCGGCGGCCCTGCCGACGGGCACCGTGACCGGCCTGCTGGGGCCGAACGGGGCCGGCAAATCCACCCTGTTGCGCCTGATCGCTGGGCTCGAGAGAGCGGATGCCGGCGGCGTCGAACTGGACGGGGAACGGGTGGGCGGGCGGTCCGGTCTGTCGCGGCGGGAGACCGCCCGTCGGGTGGCGTTGCTCGAGCAGAGCGCCGCGCCCAGCGTCGACCTCACGGTGCGCGAGGTCGTGCTCCTCGGCCGGATCCCGCACCGGAGCCGGGTTCTCGGCAGCTTTGGCGGCGACGACGACCACCGGGTGGCCGAGGAATCGCTGGCCATGATCGGCGGCAGCGACCTGGCCGACCGGGCCTGGCACACCCTCAGCGGCGGAGAACAGCAGCGCGCGCAGATCGCCCGGGCACTGGCGCAGCGGCCGAGCCTGCTGCTGCTGGACGAACCGACCAACCACCTCGACGTGAGCGCCCAGCTGGGCCTGCTCGGGCAGGTGCGCGGGCTCTGCGCGGGTGACGGCGCCGGTACGGGAACGGGCTCGTCATCGGGCTCGGACGCAAGCGCAAGCGCAGGCGCCGGCCTGACCGCGATCATGGCCCTGCACGACCTGAACCTCGCGGCCGCGTACTGCGACCGGATCCTGCTGCTGAACCGTGGCCGGCTCGTCGCGTCCGGCACCCCGGACGAGGTGCTGCGGCCATTGATCATCGCGGAGGTCTACGGCGTGGACTGCGACGTGATCCCGCATCCCCGGGGCGGGCATCCGGTGATCGTGTTCTCTCCGGCCGCCGCGCCGGCGTTCCCGTCCAGCCCTGAACCCCGCATCACCCGGCACGGAGGAAGCAACAGATGACGACCATCACGGTTTTGGCCGGAGGGATCGGCGGCGCCCGGTTCACCCGCGGACTGCTGCAGCACCTCGCGGCCACCGAGCCGGAGGCGGCGGTGACCGTGGTCGTGAACACCGGCGACGACATGTGGCTGGACGGCCTGCGCATCTGCCCCGACCTCGACACCGTGATGTACACCCTCGGCGGCGGCATCAACGAGGAACAGGGCTGGGGGCGACCGGAGGAGTCCCGCCGCACCTCGGCCGAGATCGCGGCCTACGGGCGCGGCTGGTCCTGGTTCACGCTCGGCGACCTCGACCTGGCCACGCACATCGTGCGCAGCGACCTGCTGCGGAGCGGATCGACGCTGAGCGAGGCGACCGAGTTCCTCTGTCGCCGCTGGCAGCCGGGGGCGCGCCTGCTGCCGATGAGCGACACCCCCGTGGAGACGCATGCCCGGCTGGCTATGGACGCCGATGAGCACCGCGCGGGCGACCTGATCCACTTCGAGGAGTGGTGGGTGCGCTACCGCGCCTCCGTGCCGGTGACCGAGTTCGTGCAGGTCGGCCTCGAGTCCGCCGTGCCCGCGCCGGGCGTGCTGGACGCCATCCGGACGGCCGACCTGGTCATCCTGCCGCCGTCGAACCCCGTCGTCTCGGTGGGCACGATTCTCGCCGTCCCCGGCATCCGGGAGGCCCTGCGGTCCACGCCCGCCACGGTCGTCGGCGTCTCCCCGATCATCGCCGGCGCCGCGGTGCGGGGCATGGCCGACGCCTGCCTGCACACGATCGGCGTGGCGACCTCGGCCGAGGCCGTGGGCCTGCACTACGGCTCCCGCGCCGGGGGCGGCGTGCTCGACGCGTGGCTGGTCGACGAGACGGATGCCGGTGCGCTGCCCGCCCTGGCGGCCGCGGGCATCCGTTCGGTCGCCGTGCCGCTCTGGATGCGCGATTCGGAGACGACGATGCGGCTCGCAGCCGACGCGCTCGCTCTCGGCGCCCGTTCGGGGGGTAGGCTTAGTTAAGTTAGTTAACTTGAACCGGGTGCACGAACCGAGTCCGCTCGGTCTCAGCCGGAAGGAACCCCCGCTATGCCCGCAACTCGAACCGAAACCACGAGCCGAACGACCCCACCGGACATATTGATCCTGGGCATTACGGCCTGCCCCACCGGCATCGCACACACGTACATGGCGGCGGAGAAACTCGAGGCTGCGGCACGTGAGCTTGGCTACGACATCAAGGTCGAGACCCACGGCTCCGTGGGAGTCGAGGGAACCTTCAGCCCCGAGGAGATCAGCCGGGCGGACGCCATCGTGATCGCGGCCGACACCCAGATCGACCTGGCTCGCTTCGCGGGCAAACGGCTGATCAACGCCCGGGTCGCCGACGGCATCCACCAGCCGCAGAAGCTGATCGAGGATGCCCTCGCCGCCCAGCCCCGCAGCGGCGGGGGCGCCGGCGAGGACACGGGCGTCGCGCCGAACGGCGGGGCCGACTTCGGCGGCACCCTGTACCGCGCCCTGATGAACGGCGTGAGCTACATGATCCCGTTCGTCGTCGTCGGCGGGCTCCTGATCGCGATCTCGCTCTCGCTCGGCGGCGAGGCCACCCCGCAGGGACTCGTGATCCCGGAGGGCAGCTTCTGGCTCACGATCAACCAGATCGGCGTGATCGGGTTCACGCTGATGGTTCCCATCCTCTCCGGATTCATCGCCTATGCGATCGCCGACCGGCCCGGGCTCGCCCCCGGCATGATCTGCGGCTGGATCGCCACCACGGGCGCGTTCTACAACTCCGAATCGGGGGCCGGCTTCATCGGCGGCATCGTCACCGGATTCCTCGTCGGTTTCGTTGCCCTCGGCATCAAGAAGATCCCCGTGCACCGCTTCATCCGGCCGATCATGCCGATCCTGGTGATCCCCGTGCTCACGACCCTGATCGTCGGCGGCGCCTTCGTGCTGGCCCTCGGCCGCCCGATCGCCTGGGTCTTCGAGAGCATGACGACCTTCCTCACCGGTCTCGAGGGCGGCAGCGTCGTCATCCTCGGCCTGATCCTCGGCGCCATGGTCGCCTTCGACATGGGCGGCCCGATCAATAAGACGGCGTTCCTGTTCGGCGGCGCGCTGATCGCGACCGGCAATCCGGCCCCGATGGGCATGGTCGCGGCGGCGATCGCCGTTCCCCCGCTCGGCATGGGCCTGGCCACGCTGATCCGCGGTCGCTACTTCTCCAAGCCCGAACGCGAAGCCGGCATCGCCGCACTGTTCATGGGCTTCTTCGGCATCACCGAGGGCGCGATCCCACTCGCGGCCGCCAAACCGCTGCAGGTCATCCCCGCCAACATGATCGGCGGAGCGGTCGCCGGCGGCATCGCCGCCCTGTTCGGCGTGACCGACTCCGTTCCGCACGGCGGTCCGATCGTCGCCGTCTTCGGCGCGGTCTCGGGCGTGCCGATGTACTTCGTGGCCCTGATCGTCGGCGCCGTCGTCACGGCACTCGTCTCGGTGCTGCTGCTCGGGATCTCGGCCCGCCGCGCCGGGCGCACGGGAACGGATGCGGGAACGTCGACCGGGGTCGCCGCATCCGTCGCACCGGCCTCCCCGGCCCAGCCCGCCCCGCCCCTCAGGAAAACGGTTCTCGACTACATCGACGAGCGCACCATCGTGCTCGACGTCGACGAGACCGACCGGGACGCGATGATCCGCACCCTGGCCGGGCTGATGACCACGACCGGGCGGGTCAGCGATGTGGCCGCGGTCGCGCAGGCCGCGTTCACCCGTGAGGAGCACGGCACGACGGGCATCGGCGACGGGATCGCGATCCCGCACGCGAAGTCCGACGGGGTGACTTCTCCGGTCATCGCCTTCGCCCGCAGCCGCAACGGCATCGACTGGGGCTCGTCCGACGGTTCGAAGGCCACGCTCATTTTTCTCATCGCCGTGCCGGAGGCCGACGCCGGCACCGAGCACCTCAGGGTCCTGGCCCAGCTCTCCCGCGCACTGATGAAGCCGGCCTTCCGGGCCGCGATCCAGTCCGCCGCGACACCCGCGGACGTCCTCGACGCACTGGCCGTGCAGGTGGGCGCGACCAAGGCCGAGCCCACCCCGGTGTAGCACCGCGGGTCCACGACCTTCGGTGGGATGCCGTCGCCTGGCTATGCAGGTGGCGGCATTCTTTGTGCCGTCACCGGCCCGGTCCGCGGGCGCCGTCGACGAGCGGGCTGGTGTGCGGACCGAGCCCGAGGCGCGCCACCGCGAGCAGGTCGGCCGTGGTGTCGACGTCCCGGCGGATTCCCGCGGATGCCGGCAGCTCGAGAGGGATGTGGCCGGCGGCTTCGTGGGCGGCCCTCGACCCGACCCCGAAGCGTGGTTCGATCGGTGTGCCGGCCCGCGCGAGCAGGGTCGTGGTGCCGGTTCCGGCTGCGTCGGGCACCATCGAGCGCTCCTGCGCGGCCGCGAGGGTGAGCGCACGCTCGACCTCGGCCGGGGTCAGCGCAGGCAGGTCGCCGGTCAGCACGGCCACGTTCGCGTGCGGGAACTCGGCACGCACGACGGCCAGCCCCTGGCGGATCGCGGTGTTCAGCGGATCCGTTGGTGCGGCGGCCCGTTCCGGGGGAACAGGATCGTGCCGGGACTCGCGCACGATATCGGCCCCGAGGGCGGCCAGGCGGCCGGCGAGTTCGCCGTCGCCGGTCACCACGATGACCCGGTCGATGCCGGGCGCCGCCAGCAGCGCTCCGACGGTGTCGAGGGCGAAGGCATCGGCCAGCCGGGCCCGATCGGGCCGCGCCCCCAGCCGGGTCTTGGCTCCGGGGTTGCCCTTGACCGGGACGACGGCCACCCAGCTCATTCGGTGACGGATGCCGCGTCGCCCGCGGCCGCTCCGGCAGCGGCGCCGGCACCGGCAGACGCTGCGGCAGCCGCGGCCAGCCCGGCCGCGTAGCCCTCCGTAAAGCCCTCGGCGTGCGCCTCCGCGGTCCCCAACCGGAACATGTCGTTCGCGCTCGGTCGCTGCAACAGGAACGCACCGGGAGCGCGCGACGCACCGGAGGCCCCGGCCCCGCCGTCCACGGCGTCCTCCGCCACGAGACGCCCGAGCCCGCGCACCACGGCCACGGGGTTGCCGCTGGTCTTGCCCTTGACCAGGTCGGCCGCCCCGGCGATCTCGTCGGCCACGGCGGCGACGGTGACGTCGAGGCGGCGGCCGGAGGCGTCATCCGTGCCCCGCAGGTCGTCGAGCACCGCGACCCCGGCGGCGCCGATCGCGATGTCGGTCTGGCCTTCACGCCAGGGGCGGCCGGCCGTGTCCGTGACGATCACGCCGAGGCGCAGCCCGGTGCTCGCGCGGAGGGCCGCGCAGAGCGAGCGGGCGGAGGCGTCCGGGTCGACCGGCAGCAGCAGCACGGTGCCGTCGGGGGTGTTGCTCGCGTCGACGCCGGCCGCGGCCATGATCAGCCCCTGCCGGTTCTCGACGATGCGGGTGACCCCGCCCGGGTGGGCGCGGGTCGCGACCACGCGCACCGTCTCAGCCGTGATCGCCTGCTCGCGGTCGGCGGCCGCGACCTGCCGGCCCTCGGCCTTGGACACGATCTTGCTCGTCACCGCGAGGATGTCGCCGTGCCGCAGTCGGCCGGCGCCCGCGCCCGCGATCAGTGCGGCCAGGTCGGCGCCCGCCGCGATCTCGCCGATGCCCTCGAGGGCGAATACCCGCAGCTCAGGCTCGCTCACCGTCAGCGCTTGAGTTTCGGCAGCACGTCGCGGCCGAACACGTCGATCCACTGACGCTGGTTGCGGCCCACGTTGTGCAGGTAGATGCGGTCGAAGCCGAGATCCACGAACTTCTGGATGTACGCGCGGTGGTCGTCGGGGTCGGCGGAGATGATCATGCGGCCCTCGAAGTCTTCGGGGCGCACGAGCTTGGCGATCTGCTCGAATTCGAACGGTGAACGGATGTCCCCCTTCGGAAACTTCATCCCGCCGTTCGGCCACTCGACCAGGGCGTTGCGCATCGCCTCTTCGTCGGTCTCGGCCCAGCTCATGTGCAGCTGCAGCACCTTGGGCATGGTCGACGGGTCCTTGCCGGCGTCCCGGGCGCCGTCGTCGAACTTGCCGAACAGCATCGAGATCTTCTCCAGTGGGGCGCCGACCGTGATCAGGCCGTCGGCGTGGCGTCCGGCGCGCTTGGCGGTGACCGGCCCGGCCGTGGCGATCAGGATCTCCGGGGCCACCTCCGGCATGGTCCAGAGCCGGGTCGACTCGAGCTTGTAGAACTGGCCGGAGTGCTTGACGTCCTTGCCGGCGATGGAGGCGGTGAACAGCTTCGAGATGATTTCGATGGCCTCGAACATGCGGTTGATGCGCTCGGGCGCTTCCGGCCAGTACTGGCCGACGATGTGCTCGTTGAGCGCCTCGCCCGAGCCGAGGCCGAGCCAGTGGCGGCCAGGGTACATCGAGGCGAGCGTCGCGGAGGCCTGGGCGACCATGGCCGGATGCCAGCGGAACGTGGGCGCGGTGACGCCGGGGCCGAGGTCGCCCGTCGTGCGCTCACCGATGGCCGCGAGCACGCTCCAGACGAAGGATGACTCGCCCTGCGCGGGCACCCACGGCTGGAAGTGGTCGGCCGCCATCACGCCGCTGAACCCGTGCTCCTCGGCGTAGGCGGAGAGGGCCACCGCCTCGGCCGGGGCGAACTGCTCCAGCATCGCCGCGTAGCCGATCTGCAATTCCGTCATGGATCCGCCCTACCTTGTCGTCGTAGGCCTCAATCCTGTCATTCCCGGCTCCGAGAATGCCGGTCCCCCGCCCAGACTCCCCATCCGGGAGCCGGGCCGGAGCCCCTCCCACAGTGCCCGGGCACTGTGGGAGGGCGGGCAGCCGTCACGCGGCATCCGTCAAATAGGCTGGGCGGCATGCGCATTGCCACCTGGAACGTGAATTCCATCCGAGCCCGCTCCGGCCGCGTCGTCGACTGGATGGTGCGCGAAGACATCGACGTGCTCGCCATGCAGGAGATCAAGTGCAAGCCGGAGCAGTTCCCGGCGCAGGCGTTCGAGGACGCCGGCTACGACCTGGCCATCCACGGCATCAGCCAGTGGAACGGCGTCGCGTTCGCCAGCCGCCACGAGATGACGGATGTCGCCACCGCCTTCCCCGACATGCCCGGCTTCCTCAAGGGGGAAGAGGGCCCCGGCCTGCCGCTCGAGGCCCGCGCGCTCGGCGTCACCGTGGAAGGCATGCGCCTGTGGAGCGTGTACGTGCCGAACGGCCGCGCCATCGGCGACCCGCACCTCGCCTACAAGCTGGACTGGCTGGAACGGCTCCGCGCCCACGCCCGCGACGAGCTGAGCCGCAACCCGCAGCTGGCCCTGGCGCTGATGGGCGACTGGAACGTCGCCCCCTTCGACACGGACATGGGCGACCCCAGCTTCGTCCCCGGCCAGTCCACCCACATCTCCGAACCGGAGCGGGCCGCGTTCCACGCGTTCGAGGCGGAGGGCCTGCACGACGTGGTGCGCCCGCTGATTCCCGAGGGATTCACGTTCTGGGACTACAAGCAGCTGAGGTTCCCGCGCAACGAGGGGATGCGGATCGACTTCATCCTGGGTTCCCCGGCGTTCGCCGACCTCGTGACGGGCGCGAGCATCCACCGCAATGAGCGCAAGGGCGACGCGCCGAGCGACCACGTGCCCGTGGCCGTCGACCTGCAGCTGGAGGGCGAAGACGACAACCGCCCGATGATCTTCTGACGCCGTTCCACCGGCAATACTTGAACCATGTCTTCCGTGCCCCCGGGGAACGCAGCCGGAGCGCCACAAGCGCGGGCCGCGTCATCCGTCACCGTGTCCGTCACCCGCCGCGTCGAGCCGACCCGAATCCAGGACGCCACCCACTGGGCGCAACACGGCATGGACCTGGCGAGCAGTTTCCCGGGGTTCCTCGGCTCGGGCTGGGTGCCCGCCAGCGCCGATTCCTGAGCTGGCACATGCTCTACCGGTTCGCGAACTCCGACCTGCTGGATGCCTGGGAAGGCTCAGAGGAGCGGGCGCACTGGCTGATCGACGGCCACGACCTCATCCTCGACGCCCGGGTGGTGAAACGCACCGGAATCGAGGGCTGGTTCGACGCGCCGCTCTCCGACGATGACGACGCCGGTGCCACGCCGTCGTTCCAGGTGCCGCGGTGGAAGCAGGCGGTGAGCATCGGGCTGGGCTTCCTGCCCACCAACCTGGCCTTCACCCTGGTCGCGACCTGGCTCATCCCCGGCTGGCACGACGTGGCCATGCTGCCCAAACTCGTCGTGACCACACTCGTGATGGCGCCGACCATGACCTTCCTGGTGATGCCCCAAATCACCCGGATGCTGCGGCCCTGGCTGCTCCGACGGCCCGCCATTCGCACCCGGCGCCCGTAGCCCGGAGGCCGGCGGCCGGCGGCCGGAGGCCGGCGGCCGGCGGCCGTTTCTTAGAGCGCCCTGTGCCGGTGAGCGCGATTCTGGGGAGATGGCCTCTGAGATCCGCTCGTCAAACCGTCTCCCGAGCAGTGCGATCCCGGCTGCCGTGGTCGTCGTCCTGGTCATTGCCACCGGGTCGGCCCTGAAGTCGGCGACCGGGTGGACATCCGTGGAAATGGGCGTGCTGCGCCGGGTGAATCTGGCACACACACCGGCACTCGACGAGTTCGCGCTCACCATCGACTGGCTGTTCGGCCCTCCCGTCGCCGTCATGCTCGTGCTGCTCGGCGGCGTCACCCTCCTGCTGGTCACCCGGCAGCCCCGGACGGCCATCCGGTTCATGGCGATCGTGATGGTCCCGTGGCTGGGCACCGAGGTGGTCAAGCTGCTCGTGCAGCGTCCACGCCCCGACATCCCTTCCCTCGCCCATGTCCTGGTGCTCGAACCGGGCGGTCTCAGCTTCCCGAGCGGTCACACGAGTTTCGCCGCGTGCCTCCTCCTGGGTTTGCTCGTCGTCGCCCGCGGACGGCGGTGGCGCCCGGTGCTCGCCGGGGCGGGAACGGTCGTGGTGCTCTCGGTGGCCTGCTCCCGGGTGTACCTGGGGGTGCACTACCCGACTGACGTGGCCGCGTCGATCGTGTACGCGACCGCCGGTGTCACAGTCGCCAATGCGCTCTGGTCGATGCTCCCGGTGCCACACTGGAGCGAACGTCGACCCGCCGCCGACGCGGTACCCGGAGAGGTGAGGAGCCCCTGATGCCAGCTGAGAGCACCCCTCGTGCCCGGCTGCTCCTGATCGAGGACGACCCCCGGCTGGGCCCGATGATCCAGCAGGTGCTGGCGGAAACCTACGACGTCACCCTGGCCACCGACGGTGCGGAGGGGCTCGCCGCAGGCCTGGCCCGTGAGTTCGACGTGATGGTCATCGACCGGCGACTTCCGTCGCTGGACGGATTGGGCGTCGTCGACGCGCTCCGGCGCAAACTGGTCACGACCCCGATCCTCCTCCTCACGGCGCTGGGCACCACCCGCGACAAGGTCGACGGGCTCGACATGGGCGCGAACGACTACCTCGTCAAGCCGTTCGAGTTCGACGAGCTGCTCGCCCGGCTGCGGGCCATCCGTCGGGTGTTCACCGGAGAGGGGCGAACCCTGTCGGTCGGCGGATGGGAGTACTACCCGGACAGCCGGACGATCTACTCCCCCTACGACGGGCGCGTCCTGCTGACGGAGAAGGAGAACCAGCTCCTCAGACTCCTGGCCGAGGCCCCGCAACGCACGTTCTCCCGCCAGCAGATCCTGAATTCCGTCTTCAGCGCCGGGGACACCGCCGGCACCGTCGACACCTACGTGCACTACCTCAGGCGCAAGACCGACACCGACATCGTCCTGACCGTGCGCGGTCGGGGCTACCGCCTGGGCCAGCCGTGACCCGCGCGGGGCGACCGATCGTCGACAGCGACACGCTCGCGATTCGTCGTGCCTCACGCATCATCGGCACCCAGATCGCGATCGCGTGCACGGCCGTCGTCGTCGTCGTGATCCTGGCCGTTGTCGTCTACATCCTGTCGGAGATATCCGTCGCCGAGCTCGTCGAACCGGTGCCCGACCCCGACAATCTGAAGGTCGGTGCGGTCGGGCTCCTGCGCGCGGCCGCGGTGCTCGGCGTCGCCCTGATCATCCTGGCCGGCGTGATGAGCTGGGCGGTCGCACGGCGGGCGGTGCAACCCCTCGGGGACGCCCTGCGCATCCAGCGGGCCTTCGTCGCCGACGCAAGCCACGAACTGCGCACGCCCATCGCCGTGCTGGATGCCCGCCTGCAGATCCTGCAGCGGGCGCTTCCCGCGGACGGCCCCTCCTCGGCTGTCGTCGCCGAGCTGCGGAGCGACGCAAAGAGGCTGATCGGGATCGTCAACGACCTGCTCGAATCGGCGGAGATCGGCGGTTCGGCGCCGACCGAGGACAGCGTCGTCGACGTGAACGCCGCGGTCGGGGTCGCCGTGGAGTCGATGGCGCTGATCGGGGCGGAGAAACAGGTCACGGTGAAGCTGGACGCCCCGGATGCCGCGACCGCCCGGGTGCCGGCATCCGCCATCACCCGGTGCGTCGTCGCGATGCTGGACAACGCCCTGCGGTTCGCGCCGACGGGCTCCGTCGTCTCCGTGCAGGTGGCCGTGACGAAGAAGACCGTATCGGTCACGGTGCGGGACCGCGGTCCGGGCATCCAGGGAATCGAACCGAACCGCATTTTCGATCGCTTCGCCCACTCCGAATCGGCCGCCGACGAAGTGGGTGTCACCCGCACCGGCTTCGGCATCGGCCTGTCCCTCGTGCGCGAAATCGCGGTTCGCTACGGCGGTTCCGTCACGGTCGCTGACGGCTCCGCTGAGGGCACGGCGATCTCGTTCACTGTGCCCCGGGCGCGCACTCCCTGATTCTCACCTGCTCCAGTGCAGAATCCCTACCTCTGTGGAAAGTCTTAGACCGCGCGCGGTTCGCTGGTGAGATGACTTCATCCCTGATCCGCACCCCGTCACCGTCTCGGCGCATTCTGAACAAGGTTCCGGAGGTGACCCTCGTCTTCTGGGTGATCAAGGTTCTCGCCACCACGGTGGGTGAAACGGCGGCAGACTTCCTGAACGTGGACCTCGGCCTGGGCCTCGGCATCACGTCGATCGTCATGGCCGTGCTGCTCGTCGCGGCCTTGTTGGCACAGTTCCAGCTTCGCCGGTACATCCCGGCCGTCTACTGGCTGTCGGTGGTCCTGATCAGCGTCGTGGGCACACTCATCACCGACAATCTCACCGACAGTCTCGGCGTGCCGTTGGGGATCACCACCGTGGTCTTCGCCATCGCCCTGGCGGCGACGTTCACGGTCTGGTTCGTGTCGGAGAAGACCCTCTCGATCCACTCCATCTTCACAACGCGGCGGGAGACGTTCTACTGGCTGGCTGTGCTGTTCACCTTCGCACTGGGCACCGCGGCGGGCGACCTCGTGGCAGAAAGCCTGAACCTCGGTTTCCTCGTCGCCCTCCTCGTCTTCGCCGCGGCGATCGCCCTCGTCGCGGTCGCGTACTTCTTCTTCCGCCGGGGCGCCGTGCTCGCATTCTGGATCGCCTACATCCTGACCCGCCCGCTCGGAGCGTCGATGGGCGACCTGCTGTCCCAGCCCACCGCCGACGGTGGACTCGCACTCGGTACGACGGGAACGAGCGCTCTGTTCCTGGCCGTGATTGTGACGCTGGTGCTCGTTCTGACCGTGCGGTCCAGACGGGCCGATTCCGTCGCCGCGGTCGCGGCCTGATCGATCAGGACGGGACAGCGAATATGGGAAGCATTATTCTCGCGGCAGTGCCCGCCTCCGGGCTGCTCGATCCGCAGGCGGTGATCTCCGGCGCCGGAGTCTGGGGGCTGGCGGTCGTCTGCGCCATCGTCTTTGCGGAAACCGGGCTGCTCGTCGGCTTCTTCCTCCCCGGCGACACTCTCCTGTTCTTCACCGGCGTGCTCGCTCTCAGCGGCGTGATCAGCCAGCCGCTCTGGATCGTCGTCCCTGCCATCGCCCTGTCGGCCGCGCTCGGCGATCAACTCGGCTATGTGATCGGGCGGAGGTCCGGCCCCCGGATTTTCGATCGGCGCGAGTCCGGCCTCTTCAGCAGGAAGAGCGTGAAGAGAACCCAGGGCTTCTTCGACCGGTTCGGCCCCGCGGCAGTGACGGTCGCCCGATTCGTGCCCGTCGTTCGCACGTTCGCTCCCGTCGCCGCGGGCGTCGGCACGATGCCGCGGCGTCTGTTCACGATGTTCAACCTCGTCGGCGCCGCCGTGTGGTCGAGCGCTGTCGTGCTCCTCGGCTTCGGGCTGGCGCACATCCCGGGGGTGGCGGATTTCGCCGCCCGCTACATCGATCTCATCCTGATCGGAATCGTCGTCGCATCCGTCCTGCCGCTTCTGGTCAAAGCCGTGATCGGGCGCCAGCGCCCCGCGTGAACGGGATCGGGCGACGTCCCCGTGCCACCCCGCGCCCAACCTCGCGCCCTACCTCGCGCCCTACGCGGTCGGCGCCAGCCGCGCCGCGATCACCAGCAGCGCCGGCACCGAGGCCAGGGTGGTGACGAGCACGGTGTCGCGGGTCACCACGACGCCGCGGTCGTACCGGGCGGCGAAATTGAAGATGTTCTGCGCGGTCGGCAGCGCCGCGATGGTCACCGCCGCGAACAGTTCCGGGGCGCCCAGGTCGAACACGAATCGGCCGAACAGGTACGCGATGACTGGCATCACGGCGACCTTGATCACGGATGCCGCGGCGACCCGGCCGCGCCCGGAACCAGCCTTGAGCAGCCGTTCCCCGTGCAGCGACATGCCGAACGCCAGGAGCACCATCGGGATCGCGGCCCCGCCGAGCAACTCGAGCGGGGCCATCACCGCGGCCGGCACGGTGATTCCCGAGATGGCCACCAGCACCCCGGCCGCGGACGCGAGGATGATCGGATTGCGCAGCGGCTGGGTGACGATTCCGGCCAGCGACAGTCGTCCCCGGGTCGAGACGTCGAGGATTCCCAGAATGAGCGGGGCGAGCACGAGCAGCTGGAGCAGCAGCACCGGGGCCACGTACCGGGCGCTGCCGAGCACGTACAGGGCCACCGGCAGGCCGATGTTGTTGGCGTTGACGTAGCTCGACGAGGCCGCGCCGAGCACGGTCTCGGCGACCGGGGTGCGGAAGAAGACCCGGGCGATCAGGAGGTACAGGCCCGCGCCGACCGCGATGCTGCACAGCGTGGTCAGGAGGAACGTTGAGAACAGCACCCGGGCATCCGCGTGGGACAGCACCGTGAACAGCAGCGCCGGCGACGCCACGAAGAACGCCACCCGGTTGAGCACCCGGCCGCCGCCCGGCCCGGCGATCCCGGCACGCTCGATCAGGTAGCCCACCAGGATCACGAACCCGATGATGGAGAATCCGACCAGAACACCAACCATTCGATCGAGCATAGGGCCGCCCCCGGGCGTCGAACGGGCTGCCGCATCCAGTGGGGTCTTTCAGCACCAGGTGAAGGGGGAACGGCGGTGGAACCCGAGGGTCGCGGTTGGTTTCGCTGGGCAGACGGATGCTCCGCGCCCCTGACCCTGTGGCTCGCCCACGAGACGCGGTCGGCCCACCTGCCCGGTTCCTCCACAATGCCTGTTTGATCAGGTTATCCACAGTGTGCACGGCTGCCGGTGCAGTGTCGGTGGGTGCCTCTAGCGTGTTCCTCATGAAGCCGTCAGTGTTCGAAGAGCGAGAGGCCATGGGCCTCCATTTCGACGCCATTGCCGAGGCAGAACGGGACATCGCCGCAGCCTTCGCCCGGCGGGCCGAACGGGTCGAGGCGGCCCGCCGATTCGGGCAGGCCATCGCCCACCACAATGCCCGGGTGCCGGGGGCCCGGTGGGACGCACGTGAGGTCGCCGAACGGGAGTTCTCGAGCGAGCTGGCCTGCACGATCCGGGTGCCGCAGCGCACCGCGGAGAACCTGGTCGCCGAGAGCCGGGCCCTGGCCCAGGAACTCCCGGCGACCCGGGCGGCGCTGGCGGCGGGCGAGATCAGCTACCGGCACGCGCAGGTGGTGGTCAATCAGGCCTGGTCTGTGCCCGCGGAAGGGCGGGTGAAATTCGAAGCGGCCGTGTTGAAATCGGCGGGCACGCTGACCGCGTCGAAGCTGAAGTACAACGCCCGGACTCTGCGG
>NZ_SOGW01000067.1:0-3629 GCF_004403075.1 Cryobacterium sp. TMT2-10
CGGCCTCAGCAGTCACCATCCGCCGTCCACCAGGGCCGAGATCGTGGCCGAAGGCCCGGCAGCAGCAAAGCGAGGCTGAGCTGAGCGGATACGCACTACATCGATTATCTCGACGTTCGGGTTATGCCGATGTTTTCTGGAAAGTCTTGATCAAAGGAATATCCGGGGCGCATACGTCGGCATGATTAGAGCGCTTCTAGGAATTCAAGCAGCGGTCCGGTGGGGACGAACCTGTGGCTGGTGCTTCCGAGGGGCGCGATTCATGCCAGGGCGCGTTCTTTCATGCCGAGGTCGGCGTGTAGGTAGGCCTGGGTGGCCTGAGTGGATTCGTGGCCAAGCCAAAGGGCGATTGTGGTGATGTCGATGCCGGCTTCGAGCATCCTCATCGCTGTCGTGTGTCGCAGCGTGTGTGGAGTGATCGTTTTGTTCTTCAGGCTCGGGCTGGTGGCGGTTGCGGCGGCGCAGTAGAGGCGAAGTCGAGCCGCGATCGCATCGCGCCCGAGCGCTCTGGAGCTGCCTTGCGCTGTGAATATGGGGTCGCGTGGAAGCGCGTCGGGCCTCGCGGCGCGAAGCGTTCGGAGGGCGCGCGTGGTCTCCTTGTTGAGCGGCGTGATGCGGTCCTTGCGGCCTTTGCCGTGACAAAGCAGGTGCACAGGGGTGCTGAGCTGTAGATCTTGCTGGGTCAACCCGATCAGCTCTCTGACGCGGAGTCCGGTCGAAAAGACCAGTATCATCACGTGATCTCGCCGCCCGGTCACCGTGTTCTGATCGGGCACGGCCAAGAGCGCGTCGACCTCGGACTTTGTGAGGTAGCTGAGTATGGTCGTCGTCGTGTTCTTCGTCTTGATGGCTTTGGGAAGCCGCGCCGATTGCTGTGCACGCAGGGCTTGCAGACAGGCGGGTCGACTCACGAACGCCCAGCAGCTCTTGACAAAAAAGTCGTTTGCGCAAAGGATTGGCCGAATAATGCTCGTGTTTTTCTCTCCATGTTTGTTTTCGCACCTACCTCCTAGCGAAGGATTCTGATGAATAAGAAAACAGCAGTGTTGTTTGTGCCCGCGTTTGCTCTGGGCGTGGCCGTCTTGACTGGTGGCCCAGCCCTTGCAGCCACTGGTGACGCGTCCTACCAGGGGACGCTCGATTCGATCAACGGCAGCAACGGCAGCGGCACCTTCTCCATCCAGGTATCCGGCGACCAGGCCACAGTCACCCAGACCGTCAAAGGTCTGGCCGAGACCTTCGACGGTAAGCCGTACCCGCACGTACAGCACATCCACATCGGTGCGAAGGGGGAATGTCCCACCACCGCAGCTGACACCAATGGAGACGGTGTGATCAGCACGACCGAAGGTCAGCCGTCTTACGGAGAGATTGGCACAACGTTGTCCACCAGCGGCGACACGAGTCCGGCGGCCGGAACTGATCTAACGCTTGCCGGGATGGGTGCAAACTACGACTTTAACCGAACCTTCACTCTGGATGCCGCCACCGCGGCCTCGCTAGAGGCAGGAACGGCTGTTGTGGTGGTCCACGGTCTAGACCCGGCCACGTTGACGAAAGCGGCACAGGACGCAAAAAGTGACTTGGTTCCGAGTCTGCCCCTGGCAGCAACGTCGCCGGCTCTGTGCGGCGCTCTGAGCGCGTCGCAAGCGAACATGCCTGACGGTGGCGTGCAAACCGGCGGTGGCGGCACCTCAAGCGGTGCTGACATTGGCCTTCTCGCCCTCGGTGCCGTGTTCCTGACCGCGGCAGGTGGCGCGGTGATGATTCGTCGGCGCCTTGCCGCGTGAGGTTGAGATCGTTTGATCGCCGGTGATAAACCCGGCTGGGAACCGTCGCCGCGGTAGCCGTCTGGCTACCGCGGCGACGGTTCTGCTCTTCACCGTCGGCTGTACGGCGACCGGTTTCGCCCTGTGGGGCAACCCTCCTCCTCCACGACCACCAGCCTCGGCCGCCGTGGCGGCTCCCGCTCAGAAGCCCGTCTCCGATACGCCCTCACGGGAGCCCCTCTCCGCGCCGCCGACTCCGCGGGTTGACCAGGTTGTTGGCCCGACCTTGACCGCCTCCGAGCCCACCCAAATCAACATCCCCGCGATTGAAGTGGACTCCGTCCTGATGCAATTGGGACTGAATCCTGACGGCACGGTGCAGACGCCGTCGTTGGACGAAGCCTCTCCTGCCGGCTGGTACACCGGCTCGCCCACCCCTGGCGCGATCGGACCCTCCGTCATCTTGGGTCACGTCGACTCCAGAGTGCAGGGGCGCGCGGTGTTTTACCGACTTGGCGATATGCGTCCCGGCGATGAGATTTTGGTTACTCGAGCCGATGCGACAGTGGCCGTGTTCGTGGTCGACGGAGTGGAAGAATATTCGAAAGATGAGTTTCCGCAGTTCACCGTCTACGGCAACACTGACCATGCGGGACTGCGACTGATCACCTGCGGTGGAGAGTTCAACGAAACCACTCGTACGTATCCAGACAACGTTGTCGTCTATGCCAGCTTGGTGTCCAGCCATGCGGCGTAGCAGGACTAAGCCGCAATATCGTTCAGTTAAGAGTTTGAGTGGTGATTTCTGGCTCGTGGAGGGGTTGTGGCCAGTGCGTGTGGTGGAAGCGCTTGGCGGGCCACTTCGAGACCTTGCGTTTGATGACGCGAGGGTTTGATCGCCGTCGTCGCGCCGGCTTCATACGCCGGACGAGGGCGAGGATGGCGTGGTGCCAGACCGCTTGGTTGCGTCCCCCCGAGTAGCGTTGACGGCGCTCACTGAAATTCCCCAGTTCTGCTCACTGAAATTCCCCACTCCGGGTCGCTTCCGCACATAGAAGCGGGCCTTCCTCGATGCTGATGGTCTTCGACCACACACCAGCTTCAAGAAAGGCCCTACTCCTATGCTTTCAGAGGAGGACGACGTGGACATCCACGCGCTCAAACGGCAAGGGATGACGATCAGCGAGATCGCCCGCCGCACCGACCACGACCGCAAAACAATCCGCGCCTATCTCGCCGGCCAACGCACCCCAGGAGTGCGTCAACGCGCCGCCCCGGACCCGTTCGACGCGTTCATCGACTACGTCACCGCGAGGCTGACGGAGGACCCGCATCTCTGGGCGGCGACGCTGCTCGACGAGCTCGTCCCGCTGGGCTTCGAGGGGTCGTATCAAACCCTGACCCGCCAGATCCGAGACCGGAGCTTGCGGCCGGCCTGCACCGCCTGCGCGCACGTGACCCGGCGGCCCAACGCGATCATCGAGCACCCGCCAGGCGAGGAGACTCAGTTCGACTGGGTCGAGCTGCNAGGCGAGGAGACTCAGTTCGACTGGGTCGAGCTGCCCGACGCCCCGTCCGGCTGGGCGTTCCCGACCAAACGCGCCTTCGTGCTCGTGGGTTCGCTGGCGCACTCGGGGGTTTGGCGGGCGGTGATTTCCCCGTCGATGGACCTGCCCCACCTGCTGGCGGCGATGACGGTCCTGCTGAGCCTGCTCGGTGGGGTGACGAAGTCCTGGCGGTTCGACCGGATGAGCACCGTGCTGAAGGCCGGGACGAGTGATCTGACGCCGATGTTCGCCGCGTTCTCCAAGCACCACGCCGTCACCGTCGTGGCCTGCCGGCCCCGGTCGGGCAACCGCA
>NZ_SOGW01000098.1:0-50793 GCF_004403075.1 Cryobacterium sp. TMT2-10
GCGCAGCGGGCGCGGGCGCAGCGGGCGCGGGCGTCGCGGGCGTCGCGGGCGCAACCAGCGCGGTCGCGGTTGATGTCGGCAAAGATTCCATAGCTACCCACTCTAACCACTTAGCCTTGCTAAGTATTCCCAGCTTAGTTCAGGGCCGGCGGAAGATGATCAGGAATCAGCAGATGCGCAGGGAGACTCCTGTCAGACTGACCCCGTGCCTACCTACACGGATGACTTCGGCGTCTCGATCACCTACTTCGTCTGGGCCGTCGACCGGCCCCGGGCCGTCGTGCAGCTCGCCCACGGGGTCGGTGAGCACGCCCAGCGCTACACGGAGCTCGCCGCCCGGTTGAACGCGGTCGGGTACACCGTCTACGCCGACGACCACCGCGGCCATGGCCAGACGGGGGTGCACCAGCACGGCGGCGACCTGTCCCGGCTCGGACGCCTGGGCCCGGGCGGGCTTCGGGCGACCGTCGCCGGCGTGCACCAGTTCAGTGGGATCATCCGCGCCGCCCACCCCGAGCTGCCCCTCGTGCTGCTCGGGCACAGCTGGGGGTCGTTCATGGCGCAGATGATCGTGAACGAGCACGCCGCCGACTACGACGCCGTCGTGCTCAGCGGCACCGCCTACCGGATGCCGGGCTACCTGGACGGCGGCGACCTGAACCGCCGGCACAAGAAACTGGGCACCACCGGGGTCGAGTGGCTCAGCCGCGACCCGCTGGTCGCCGAGGCCTTCCTTGCCGACCCGCTCACCACCAACACCCCGCTGGCGAAGCTGTTCGGGCTGCGCGACGCGGCCCGGCTGTTCGGCCGCCCGGCGAGGCAGCTGCCGGAAGACCTGCCGATGCTCATCCTGGTCGGCGGCGACGACACCGTCGGCGGCGAACGCAGCGCTCGCATGCTCGTGAAGGCCTACTCCGGGCGGTCGGGGCTGCGGGACATCCGTCTCATCGTCTACCCCGGCGCCCGGCACGAGATCTTCAACGAGACGAACCGGGACGAGGTCGTCGCCGACCTGGTCGGCTGGTTGAACGAACGGCTGCCCCTGCCCCGGGGCGCGGGCGGCGTTGATTAGGCGGATTGATTAGGTGGATTGATTAGGCTGGGCTCATGCACGGTGAATACAAGGTCCCAGGCGGCAAGCTCGTCGTCGTCGATCTCGACGTCGTCGAGAACACGATCGTCAACTTCCGGCTGGCCGGTGATTTCTTCCTCGAGCCCGACAGTGCGCTCGGCGACATCAACGCGGCGGTGAACGGCCTCGCCGCCGACAGCGACGCGGTCAGCATCGCCGCCGCCGTGCGCGCCGCCCTCCCGGCGCAGGCCACCCTGCTCGGCTTCTCGCCGGAGTCGGTGGCGGTGGCGATCCGCCGCTCCCTGGCCCAGGCCAGCGGCTGGCGGGACTACGAGTGGCAGCTGATCCACTCCAAGGCCGTCGCGCCGGTGATGCAGATGGCCCTCGACGAGGTGCTCGCGATCGAGGTCGGCGAGGGCCGGCGCAGCCCCACCCTCCGGATCTGGGAATGGACCGAGCCCGCCGTGGTGATCGGCAGCTTCCAGTCGCTGAAGAACGAGGTCGACCCGGTCCAGGCCACCAAGCACGGTTTCACCGTCGTGCGACGGATCAGCGGCGGCGGCGCCATGTTCATGGAGGCCGGATCGGTGATCACCTACTCGATCTACGCGCCCACCGACCTGGTCCAGGGCATGACCTTCGCCGACTCCTACGCCTTCCTCGACGAGTGGGTGCTCACGGCGCTCCAGTCGCTCGGCATCGACGCGTACTACCAGCCGCTCAACGACATCACGAGCCCGAAGGGCAAGATCGGCGGGGCGGCGCAGAAACGCCTCGGCAGCGGCGCCGTGCTGCACCACGTCACCATGAGCTACGACATGGACGGCGAGAAGATGGTGCAGGTGCTGCGGATCGGCCGCGAGAAGCTCAGCGACAAGGGCATCACGAGCGCCGCCAAGCGGGTCGACCCGCTGCGCAGCCAGACCGGCCTCACCCGGGACGAGATCATCGATCGCATGAAGGAGACCTTCACCGGACTCTACGGCGCGGTGTCCGGGGACATCACCGAGGCGGAATACGCCCGGGCGAGGGAACTCGTGGAGACGAAGTTCGGCACCGAGGAATGGATCGGGCGCGTTCCCTAGGCCGGAGCCGCGGAAGCCGGAGCCGAGCCGGCTACCGGCCCCGCGTGAGCAGGTCCTGGTATTCGGCGTGCTTGTCGATCCAGCGCACGACGTAGGGGCAGACCGGCACGACGGTGAGCTCGGTGCGCGTGCGCACGTCGTCGAGCGCCTGTTCGACCAGGCGGCTCGCCAGATTCTCGCCGCGCCGGGCCGGGTCCACCTCGACGTGGGTGAACAGCACGTCGGGGCCCGTCACGGTGTAGTCGGCGAATCCGACGGTCTCCTCGTTGATGCGGAGCGAGTACCGGGACTGGGCCGGCTCGTGGCGGAACTCAACCCGGGTCGATTCGGTGGCCGTTGCGTCTGAAGTCATGTCCCAAGCCTAAGCCGCCTGACAGAATGAATGAATGCCAACCGCGTGGTCCCCGTCCTCCGCCAGCCGTGTCGTCCACGCGAACAACCTCGACGTTCTGCCGCGACTGCCCGACGAGGCCTTCACGCTCATCTACCTGGACCCGCCCTTCAACACGGGGCGCAAACAGAACCGGCAGAGCACGACCTCGGTGCGGTCGAGCGTCGCGGCGACGTCCGTGGCCCTCGGCGCGCGCGCGGCGGGCACCATCACCGGGTTCAAGGGGCAGCTCTACGAGCGCATCAAGGGTGACCTGCTCGGTTACGACGACCAGTTCGAGGACTACTGGGCCTTCCTCGAGCCGCGCCTGATCGAGGCCTGGCGCCTGCTTGCCGACGACGGCACGCTCTACCTGCACCTGGACTACCGGGAGGCGCACTACGCGAAGGTGCTGCTCGACGCGCTCTTCGGGCGGGACTGCTTCCTGAACGAGCTGATCTGGGCGTACGACTACGGCGCCAAGTCCAAGAACCGCTGGCCGACCAAGCACGACACGATCCTGGTCTACGTGAAGAATCCGGCGCGATACTACTTCGACTCCACCACGGTCGACCGTGAGCCGTACATGGCGCCCGGGCTGGTCACCCCGGAGAAGGTCGCGAAGGGCAAGCTGCCGACGGATGTCTGGTGGCACACGATCGTGTCGCCCACCGGCAAGGAGAAGACCGGGTATCCCACCCAGAAGCCCGTCGGCATCCTGCGGCGCATGATCCAGGCTTCCAGCCGCGAGGGGGACTGGGTGCTCGACTTCTTCGCCGGCAGCGGCACGACCGGCGCGGTCGCCGCGGCGCTCGGCCGCCGGTTCGTGCTCGTCGACCAGAACCCCGAGTCGATCCAGGTCATGCGCACCCGGTTCGCCCTGCTGCCGGAGGTGGAGTTCCTGCCTGACGGGGATTTCGCGGCTGACGGGGCCGAGACAAGACTGGGAGCATGAGACTCCGCATTTTCACCGAACCGCAGCAGGGCGCCTCCTACGACGACATCCTCGCCATCGCGCAGGCCGCGGAGAGCCTCGGCTTCGACGCGTTCTTCCGCTCCGACCACTATCTGGCGATGGGCGACACGGCCCCCGTTCTGCCCGGCCCGACGGATGCCTGGACCACCCTGGCCGGACTCGCCCGCGAGACGCAGCGCATCCGCCTGGGCACCCTGGTCTCCTCGGTGACCTACCGGCCGCCGGGGATCCTCGCCATCCAGGTGGCGCAGGTCGACCAGATGTCCGGCGGCCGGGTCGAACTGGGGCTCGGCACCGGCTGGTTCGAGCAGGAGCACCTCGCCTACGGCATCCCCTTCCCGGCCAGACGGTTTGGCATGCTGGAGGAACAGCTGGAGATCGTCACCGGGCTCTGGTCGACCCCCGTCGGCGGCAGCTACAGCTTCACCGGCGAGCACTACACCCTCGTCGACTCGCCCGCCCTGCCCAAGCCCGTTCAGGAGCGCATCCCCGTGATCGTCGGCGGCGGCGGCGCGAAGCGCACCCCCGCGATGGCGGCCCGTTTCGCCACCGAGTTCAACCTGCCGTTCCCCGAGTTCACGGATGTCCCCGGCAAGTTCGCCGGGGTGCGCGCGGCATGCGCGGCCATCGGCCGCGACCCCCGGGAGCTGGTCTACTCGGCCGCCCTGATCGCCGTCGCCGGCCGGGACGAGGCCGAGTTCGCGCGCCGGGCCGCGGCCGTGGGCCGTGAACCGGCCGAGCTCCGGGAGCACGGCGTGGCCGGCACCGCCTCCGAGGTCGTCGACCGGCTCGGGTTGCTCGCCGAGGACGGCGTCGAGTGCGTCTACCTGCAGATCATGGACCTGTCCGACCTCGAGCACCTGGACTTCATCGCCCGCGAGGTCATGCCCCAGCTCGTCTGACGCACCCTCGCCTGACGCCCCGCGCCCCGCGCCCCGCGCCGCCCGTGCCCGCGAAAGTGCCCGTTCCGGTCGAGAGTGCCCGCTCGAGCGGGCACTCTCGACCGGAACGGGCACAGTGGGCGGACCTGAGTGGATCAGGCGGACTCGCGCAGCACCAGTCGGGTCGGCATGATGGTGCGGTGCGGCACGCTCTCGTCGTCGTCGTCGTCGTCGTCGTCGTCGTCGTCGTCGGCGAGGCGGCGCAGCAGGACGTCCGCCATCGCGAAACCCATCTCTTCAGACGGCTGGCTCACCGTGGTGAGCGGGACGGAGCCGCGCGTCGCCGCCGGGCTGTCGTCGAAGCCGACCACGGCCACGTCGCCGGGCACCGATCGGCCGTGCTCCCGCAGCACGTCCAGGGCGCCGGTGCCCATCAGGTCGCTCGCCACGAAGAGCCCGTCGATGTCGGGGCACCGTTCCAGGAGGCGACGGGTGGCCGCCGCGCCGCCCTGGACCGTGAAGTCGCCGTGCTCGACCGCATCCGTCGGGATCCCGGCCCGCTCGAGAGCACGCAGGAAACCGGTGAGCCGGTCGATGCCGGCCGGCATGTCGGCCGACCCGGTGACCGTGCCGATCCGGCGGCGGCCGAGGTCGACCAGGCGCTGGGTGCCGAGGTCCGCGCCGGCCGCGTTGTCGACGTCGACGAAGTACGCCTCCAGGTTGTCCGCGTTCGCCGGCCGGCCACCGAACACGACCGGCATCGTGGTCTCCAGTTCGGCCACGAAATCGTCGCCCGTGTGGTGCGAGATGATCAGGGCGCCGTCGACGTTGCCCGAGCGCAGATACCGCAGGGTCTTGTGCTGCGGGTCGCTCGACGCGACCAGCAGGTTGAGCGTGAAGTCACTCTGGTCGAGCCGGCGGGTGATGCCCTGCACGACCGCCGCGAAGTACGGGTCCCCGAAGAACCGCGTCATGTCCTCGGGCACGACCAGGGCCAGCGCCTGGGTCTGGCGGCTGGCGAGGGAGCGGGCCGCCCGGTTCGGAACGTAGTTGAGTTCCTCGACCGCCGTCGTGACCGCGGCGACGATCTCCGGGCCCACCCTGGTCGACCCGTTCACGACCCGGCTCACCGTGGCGCGGGAGACCCCGGCCACCTCCGCGACCATTTCCAGGGTGGGCTGCGGGGGACGCGTCTGGCGCACACTGGTTGTCATGGCGTCAGTCTATTCGCGCACCCCTCGCCGGCCCCGCCTCAGGAGAGCGCGCGGTCGCGGATGATCTCCGCGTAGGCGAGTCCACTGTCCTTCACGGTGCGTTTCTGCGTCTCGTAGTCGACCCGAACGATTCCGAAGCGCTTATCGTAGCCCCAGGCCCACTCGTAGTTGTCCATCAGCGACCAGTAGAAGTAGCCCTTGACACCGACCCCCTCATCGATGGCGTCGAGCACGGCGCCGAGGTGAGCCTTCAGAAACTCCGTGCGCCGGGGATCCGGCACGCTGCCGTCTGCGGCGACGACGTCGTCGAAGGCCGCGCCGTTCTCGGTCACGTAGAGGCTGGTGCCGGCCGGTGCGGCGTACTCGGTGTTCACGTGCACGAGCAGTTCGCGCAGGCCGTCGGGCTGCACTTCCCACTCCATCGCGGTCAGCGGCAGTCCCTGCGGGTGGTTGAAGACGCCGTCGGCGGCGGGGAACGCCGACCGGGTCGGTCGGCTCGTCGGGGCCTGGGCGAGCAACGGATGTTCGGCCGGGCGATCGCTGACCAGCTCGCCGTGGTAATAGTTCACGCCGAGGGTGTCGATCGGCTGGCTGATCTGGGCCAGGTCGCCGGCCTGGATGAAATCGGTCAGGCCGAACTGGGCGACGTCCTGGAGAACGTCCTCCGGGTAGGAGCCGCGGAAGATCGGGTCGAGGAACACCCGGTTGAACTGCCCGTCGATCCGGCGCGCCGCGTCGACATCGCCGGCGCGGGTGGGGTCGGCCGGCTTGGCGACGGTGAGGTTGAGCGTGATGCCGAGCTCGAGCTTCGGGTCGCGGTCGCGGAGCGCTTCGATGGTGAGGCCGTGGCCCAGCAGGAGGTGGTGGGCCGCGGCGAGGCCGTCGCGGGGACTCTGCCGGCCCGGGGCGTGCACACCTCCGGTGTAGCTGAGGAAGGAGGAGCACCACGGCTCGTTGAGGGTGGTCCACACGCCCACGCGGTCGCCGAGGGCGTCGTGCACGTTGAGGGCGTAGTCCCGGAACAGGGCGGCGGTGTCGCGGTTGGCCCAGCCGCCCTTCTCCTCGAGCGCCTGCGGCAGGTCCCAGTGGTAGAGGGTCAGCCACGGCTTGATCCCGGCGCCGAGCAGCTCGTCGACCAGGCGGGAGTAGAAATCGATCCCCTTCGGGTTGACCGGGCCGCCGTCGGGCTGCACGCGTGACCAGGAGGTGGAGAACCGGTAGGTCTGCAGTCCCAGGTCCTTCATCATCGCGACGTCGTCCCGGTAGCGGTGGTAGTGGTCGCAGGCCACATCGCCGTTTTCCGCGCCGAGCACGGCGCCGGGGACACGGCTGAACGCGTCCCAGATCGAGTCCGTGCGGCCGTCTTCGTGGGCGGCGCCCTCGATCTGGTACGCGGCCGTCGCCGCTCCGAAGAGGAACTCTGGCGGGAAGGAGCGTGCATCCGTTGTGGTCATAGCCTTATTCTCGGTCACGATCGGTGGCTGTTGGAGCATGGTCATCCCTTGACCGCCCCCTGCATGATGCCGGCGACGAGCTGTTTGCCCAGGAAGATGAAGACCAGGATTAGCGGGATGATCGACAAGACGACGCGGGCGAGCATGAGCGAGTAGTCCACGTAGAAGGCGGCCTGCAGCTGCTGTAGCGCCACGGGCAGCGTCGGGTTGCCCGGGCCCAGCACGATGAACGGCCAGAAGAAGTTCGTCCAGGTGCCGATGAACGTGAACAGGGCCAGCATGGCGGCGGCCGGGCGTGCGGCCGGGAGGCCGATGTGCCAGAAGCTGCGGATCATGGAGGCGCCGTCCATCCGCACGGCCTCGATCAGTTCGTCGGGCAGGGCGTCACGCAGGTACTGGGTCATCCAGAACACGCCGAACGCGGTGACCATCCCGGGCGCGATGACGGCCCAGAGGCTGCCGGTCCAGCCCAGCCGGGACATCACGATGAACAGGGGCACGATGCCCAGCTGCGTGGGAACGGCCATGGTCGCGATCACGAAGATGAGCAGCCCTTCCCGGCCGCGGAACTTGAGCTTGGCGAACGCGTAGCCGGCCAGCGTGGAGAACATGACGACGCTGATCGTCACCACGGAGGACACGATGATGCTGTTGCCGAGGGCGGTCCAGAACGGGATGCTGTCGATGACGGTCAGGGCGTTGGCGATGAAGTTGCCGCCGGGCAGCCACATCATGCCGTTCTGGTTCAGGGCGGAGGCGTCCTGGCTGCCGATCAGGAACGACCACCAGATCGGGAAGGCGGAACCGAGGAGAACGGCGATCAGGATGCCGTAGACCCAGATCGAGGGGCGACGGTCGTGGCCGCCGATGATGGTCTTGCTCATTTCATGCCTTTCGCGCGTGCGCGCGGCTTGCGGACAGCGGTGCCCGCGATGCGCCGGGTGATGAGGAAGTTGGCCACGGCGATCACGATGATGATCAGGAAGAGCAGCCAGGCCACGGCGGATGCCCGACCGAAGTTGCGCTGGTTCCAGCCGAGTTCGTAGATGTACAGGGTGAGCGTCTGCCACTGGCGACTGGCCCCGCCCTGGCCCACATTGTCGAACATGCGCGCCTCGTCGAAGATCTGCAGCCCGCCGATCGTGGAGGTCAGGATGACGAAGATGATGATCGGGCGCAGCAGCGGCAGGGTGATCGACAAGAAGGTGGGCCAGCGGTTGGCGCCGTCGATGATGGCGGCCTCGTAGAAGTCGCGCGGCACGGCCTGCATGGCGGCCAGGAAGATGAGGGCGTTGTAGCCGGTCCAGCGGAAGTTCACCATCGTGGCGATGGCGATGTGGCTGGGGATCACGTCGACGTGCCAGCGGATGGGCTCGAGCCCGAGGCTCATGATCCCGCTGTTGATGAGGCCGAACTTGTCACCGAAGAGGTCGTTGAAGATCAGCGCGACCGCGACCGGGGCCACGACGTAGGGCAGGAGCACGCCCATGCGCCAGAAGGTCTTGCCGCGCAGGTTGAAGTCGAGCACGGCGGCGATGCCGAGCGCGACCAGCACCTGGGGAATGCTCGAGAGCAGAAAGATGCTGAACGTGTTGCGGAGGGAGTTCCAGAAGTACCCCTGGCTCAGCACGGTGACGAAGTTCTCCAGGCCGACGAAGTCGCCCTGGCCGCCGATCAGGTTCCAGTCGTGCACCGACACCCACGCCGTGTAGAGCAGCGGGAAGAGGCCCATGACCCCGAAGACGAGGAAGAAGGGGGAGATGTAGAGGTTGGGCGAGAAGCGCACATCCCACCGGCTCAGTTTGTGGCTGAGGGCGATGCGGCGGATGCTGCGGGCGTTCACCTCGATGGCGACGGCGGGGGTAGTCATGAACAGTCCTTGCTAGTCAGTGGTCGAGCTTGTCGAGACCCGGTGGCCCTGCCGGCCCTGCCGGCCCTGCCGGCCCTGCCGGCCCTGCCGGCCCTGCCGGTCGAGACCGGGGGCCGGGCCTGTCGAGAACTGATCTCGGCAGGCCCGGCCGGCGGATTGTGCTGGTTAGCCGAGCGCCTTGACGTCGGTGACCCACTGTGCCCACGACTCGTCGGCGGTCATCGTGCCGTCTTCGACCCGGGTGAGCGCCTGCTGCATGGCGTCGTTGATGGCGAAGTAGGACTCGCCCTTGAAAGGCGTCACCGTTGCCGGAGATCACGCCGAGCATCCAGCCCGGGCAGAGCATCGTGGCGAAGCCGTTGTTCTGGAAGCTGGCGGTCCAGTCGTCGCTCCACTGACCGAGATGTGCGGACTGCGTGCTGCTGGCCTTGAGGACGCTGGTGTAGGCCGCCTTCACCTCCGGGTTCTCGGTGGCGATGATGGAGCCGTCTTTTTTCTCATACGGGTTGGGGATCTGGTTGATGACGCCCTGCCCGGTGGCTCCGGCCGAGTCGAACCACGGCACGTTCGTGCCGGCAGCGGCGAACTTGTCGCCGGCTGCGTAGTAGCTGTCCCAGCTGTCGCCGAGGAGCGCGGCGACCTCGGCGCGGTCGGTCGGGAAACCGGCGGCGGCGAACAGGTCGGAGCGGTAGCAGACGGCCTCCGGGCCGATGTCGGTTCCGTACGCGATCAGGCGACCGTCGGCATCCGTGGCGGCCTTGGTCTTCCAGTCCAGCCAGCGGTCCTTGACCTCGTCGCTGGTGAGGTCGACGAACTGGTCGGAGTACTGGAGCAGTTCGGGCAGCCAGTCGACCTCGATGGCCTCGACGTCGCTCAGGCCGCTGCCTGCGGCGAGGCGGGTGGTGAGGTTGTCGCGGGCCTCATTGGTGGTGGCGGCCTTCTTGTGCGTGATCGTGACGGTCGGATTCGCTTTTTCGTACTCGGCGAACAGGTCCTCGTAGCCGAATTCGTTGAACGTGGCGACGGTCAGTTTGACGTTCTTGTCGTTCGACTGCTCTGCGCCGGTGCCGGCTGAACAGCCGGACATGACCAGTGCGAAGGATGCTGCGCCGGCGACTGTAACTGCAAGTGAGCTGCGCGGAAAACGCTTCAGGGTCACTCCCTTGTGTGCGTGCTGATGGATGGATGCGAGTTCGCTCTCAGCTGTGCTTTAAGAGCGCTCTCACGAATTGTCGGAGGCAACAAAAAGCCCCTGCAGTCCGGATGCCGGGCTTCAGGGGCGCGTGCGGCTCCGGGTCAGGCGAAGGTCGCCACGGCGTCGGCCACCGGCACGGCGCCGTTCAGCAGGTGCAGCGTCTCGCGCTCGCCGTCTCCGGTGCGGATCAGCTCCGCCAGCACGGCGGCGACGTCGCCCCGGGGGACCGTGCCGCGCGGTTCGGTGAAGCCCTGCCCGGTGCGGGCGAGGTGGACCAGGCCGGTGCCGGCGTCATCCGTCAGCCCGCCGGGGCGGACGATGGTCCAGGAGAGGGTGCGGCGCGTCAGGTCCTCCTCGGCGGCCAGCTTGGCCTGGAGGTAGGAGAGGAAGTCTGCCGGCACCTCGGCGGGCCGGGCGCCGTTCCGCACCGAATCCACGCCGGTCGAGGAAATCTGCACGATCCGGGCAACGCCGGCGGCCTCGGCCGCGTCGGCCAGGAGCACGGATCCACCCAGGTCGACGGCCTTCCGGCGCTCGTCGCTGCCGCCCGCTCCGGCGCCCGCCGCGAAGACCGCCACGTCGGCGCCGGTCAGGTAATGAGCGACGTCGGCAGCCGAGGACCGCTCGAGGTCGATCACGACCGGGACGGCCCCGTCGGCGACCAGATCTGCCCGGTACTCATCCTTCCGGATCAGCCCGACGACCTCGTGGCCGCCCTTCGCGAGCTCCCGAGTCAGCTGACGAGCGATTTTTCCGTGTCCACCTGCAATGACAATGCGCATCTTCAAGACAACGGAACAGCCGCCCTGATCATTCCCGCGGCACGGTCACCGTGAGTGAGCGCACCAGACCCTCCCGGCGGAAAATGCCGGCGCTGAGGTCCGCGCCCAGCACGCCGTCGGCCCCGACCACCCGCGTGTCGTCGTCCAGGTGCGCGATCACCTCGAGCGGCCCGCACCGGCGCACCAGTACCGGCACCTGGCAGAACGTGAACGCGAACGCGTCCGCGGGCAGCTCGATCGTGCACGGGCGGCCGAGGACATCCCGGTAGTCGAACGTGCCGGTCTCGGTCGTCCACTCGTCGGCCCGGAGCAGGGTGGGCCGCAGGCGGATACGACCGTCCTCGACCCGCAGACCCAGCTCGCCGAGGCGGGTGAGCACCTCTTCTTTGACCTGCCCGGTCATCCCCGGCTGCCGGGCCCCCTGGCCCGCCGGGGTGTGCAAGTACGGGTCGGTCGGGAACGCGCCGTAGGTCGCCGGGTCCTTGCAGTAGCCGAGGCCCGCCCGCACGTCCTCGTAGCCCTCGGCCAGGCCACGGATCGTGGCGTCGTCCGCCCCCTCGGCAACCGCGCGCTCGAGCGTCTCCTGCACCGCGAGCAGCAGCTTCGACACCATGTGCCAGTAGATGCTGCCGAGCCCCTCGTAGGCGAAGAAGCTGCCCGAGCGCCCCGTGAACTCCGCGTGCCGGAACACCTCCTCGAAGATCGAGAGCAGCTCGGCGCGGCCCCGCTCGACGCCGGGGCGCAGCTCCGGGTCCAGGCTGAGCCGGTCCAATTCCCGGGCCACGCCCCCGGCGTTTCGGATGCCCGCGGCGAAGTGCAGGTCACCCTGCAGGTCACGCACGAGGATACTGTGGTCCCCGGCCCGGACGAGCTCGCCGACCAGGGGGCAGGCGTCGGCCCGCTCGGCGCTGAACGTGTTGCGCGCGAGGAAGGAGGGCAGGTCCTTGTCCGGATACAGGATGTAGCTGTGCTGGTCGGCCCGATAGAGCCGGCTCGTGCGGAGAGCCCCGAGCGGGGCCAGCGACTCCTCCGCTCCGAGCATCCCGGAGGAGAGGATGGCCACCTGGCCCTCCAGCATCTCCGCCAGCCGCCGCACCTCGGCGCCGTCGGCGCTGAGGTCCAGCACGTTGTACGAGTGAACGAGGCCGTCGCTGCGCCGGTTGGCCCGAAGGCCGGATTCGACGAAGAGCCGGGCCAGGTCGAGCAGCGCGGTGACGTCGCCCGCGGCGACCGTCCACAAGTCGCCGCCGAACCCGGCGTACACCCGCTCGCGGTAGGCGGTGCCGTCAACGCCCAAGCCGTCCATGACGGCCTGGCGGCGTTCGGGGCCGAACCCGCCGGCCAGGGCATCCGTGTGCCGGAGGAGTACGTCGCTCACCGCGGTCAGCAGTGCGGCGAGTTCGCTGCTCAGCTCCACGTCGACGGTCAGGAGGCCCTGCAGGAGGACCAGGTAGCGGCGGAGGTAGGCGAGGGTGACGACCGACAGGCCCCGGCCCCCCAGGGCGTTGTTGGCGTCGTTCCACTCCGGGCGCTGGGTGGTCATCCAGATGCCGCCGTCGGGCACCAGGTTGACCAGCTTCGCAAGCAGGAGCAGCAGCAGTTTCTCGGCCAGGGTGACCCGCACCAGGTCGCCGTCGGCGCCGTGCACGAGCCGGCCGTCCGCGCCCTCGGCGGCGACCCGCTCGAGGATCAGGCCGTGCCGCTCGTGATCGAAGGTGATGGTTTTGTACGGGTCCGTGAGGATGTCCGCATACGGCGCGATCCGGTACGGCACGTCCGCATGGGTGAAGGCCCGCCGGTTGACGAGCGGGTCGAGGCGCCCGGGGGTGGAAGCGCCGGGAGGTTTCGAGCAGCTTGAGCAGGTAGACGATCTGGTGGTCGCTCCAGTAGCCGATGTTGGACCACGGGTCCTCGGGCTCGGGAACCTCCCAGTCGATCCCGGCCCGGGAGATCCGGTACGGGTTGTAGCCGTCGGCGGTCGTCGCGTCGAGAAAAATGGTGACCATCGACTCGGCGTACTCGGCGTACTCGGGGAAGGACCAGGCCAGCGCCTCCCAGTTCTGGAAGATGTCGCGCCAGTTGCCCTGGTATTCCAGGCGGCGGGCACCGGACTCGTCGGTCAGGGCGATCCGGAACTGGTTCCAGGGCCGGCTCGAGTCTCCGTGTCGTCGGCTGAACGTGAGCGGCAGGTACTCCATGCAGAGGCGCCACAGGTCGACGTCGCCGGTTTCCTCCGCGACCTGGATGAGCTCGTCGGCCCGCAGGCGCTCCGGCAGCGCCGCCAGCACCTGGGCCCAGCGACTGGCGGATGCCCGGCTCCGCTCCGCGATGAACTCCCGCACATCGTGCGCCTCGACCGTGTAGCCCTCGGCCGGGACGCCGCCGCGCATCGTGTTGAAGAGCACGTTGGCGGTGTGGTGGATCGTCGCGAGTTCGTCGCCGGTGTGCTGGGCGGCGTCGGTGGCCGCGAGGATGCCCTCCAGGTCCGACCGGGTGCGCACGACGTCCGCCGCCAGCTCCGCGGCGAGGGCGTCCGGGTCGCGGAGCCGTTCGCGCAGGCCGACCACGTCCGCCGCGTCCTGGTCGACGTCGGCGACGACCTGCCAGCGCCGTTCGGCCCCGGCCGGCAGGGTCATCCGGGCGTGGACCAGGTAGGCGCCGCGCCGGCCGCGGACATCCGTCTCGCCGGCGATGCCCCGGCCCCGGGCGAATGCGGGGACCTGGTTGACCGAGAGCAGGTGCTCCTCCGCGCCCAGCCCGATCTGCCAGGCGACGTTGGCCTGCAGGGACTCGCTGGGTTCCGCGAGGTCGGTGAGGGTCGCGTTGAGCGTCAGCAGCCCGAGGCCCGTCCCGGGGTCGAGTTCGGACCGTTTGTAGGCGTCGAGGAGCACGCTCAGTTCGTTCTGCGTCTTCACCCCCGCGCCGGCGGGGAGGATGTTCACCAGGCCGTCGATCAGGTCGACCTCGCGCGGCTCGTCGTCGGAGAGGAAGGTCAGGGCGCAGCTGCGCACGACGCCGAACCGGGCGCTGGTCTGCCAGGTCACGCGCAGGCGCAGGGCCAGGTCCGGACGCGACTCCTCGAACACCAGGGTCGTCCCGAGGCTGTCCTTGTAGAGCGTGCGGGCCGCGGCGGGGTCGCCGGGGCGCAACTCAGCGAACGGCTGCCAGTGGGCCATCGTCCCGTCGGGGAGCCGCACGCGAAGCACGCTCAGCCCGCCCGTTCGGTCGACGCTCTCGGTGAT
Organism: Cryobacterium sp. TMT2-10; assembly: GCF_004403075.1. Classification (NCBI taxonomy): domain Bacteria; kingdom Bacillati; phylum Actinomycetota; class Actinomycetes; order Micrococcales; family Microbacteriaceae; genus Cryobacterium; species Cryobacterium sp. TMT2-10. Next base: position 14,142 of record NZ_SOGW01000098.1, read on the forward strand.
TTTGTCCTCCGTGTAGTACGGGAAGAGGGCGTGCTCGGCATCCACCCGGCCCGCCGTCAGCCCGCCGGTGCTGGAGATGAAGAGCCAGACGTCGCTGTCCCCGACGAGGGTCATGAAGAACGGCGGCATCTGGTCGTAGGCCGTGATCCGGTAGAACCGGCGGCCATCCAGGTCGAACGGAGCGCCGGTGACGGTGCCGTCGGTGCTGTCGGCGTCGGTGCCGGGGTGGTCGGTGCCGGGGTGGTCGCCGTGGTCGGCGCCCTCGGTGTCGCGGGGCGCGGTCGCGTCCCAGTCGGCCTGCGGGGCCAGGGTCTCGAGGGGCATGCGAACCTCCGGTGGAGTCAACCCGGCGGATGCTCCGGCCGGTGAGGCCTCCATCCTCTCCCTCATGAGAGCGCTCTCACGACTCCCGCCGTCCAGTAGTTTCCGCGGCACTGTGCCGCCCCTGCCGTCTGGCCCCGACCAAACCCCCGGCGCCCCGAGCGAATTCGACGGAGATTCTGCTGAAAACAGGCGTTTTTGGCCCGAAACGGCCCTGTGGGAGCAAAATCTCCGTCGAATTGGTGAGGACGCTAGCGGGGCTTCGGGCGCGACTCTCGCTCGAACTCGTCGACGTCGATCCCGGGCTCGACGAGGGCGCCCATCGTGTCGGCGGCGCGCTGGGCATCGCGGGTCAGTTCGGCGAGTTCCGCCAGTTCGGCGGCATTCTCGTCCGCTGCCTCCTGCAGGGCCGACGACGTGCGCAGCGGCGGAGCCTTGAGGAAGAAGCTGAGCACGAAAGCGGTCAGCACCACCGCCAGGCTCACCCAGAAGACCGTGACGGCGGCGTCGTTGAACCCGACCAGGAACGGCTCCGCGAGCCGCGGGTCGGCCGTGTTCAGGAACGAGGTGTCGCCGTCGAGTGCGCCGCCGACGCCGCCCGGGTTGCCCAGAAGCTTCAGGATGCCGGCGTTCGCCGGGTCGGCCTGCACAGCGGGGTCCGTCGCCGCGGCCTTGACCCCGGCGACCAGGGTCGGGTTGCCGAACGCCGCACCGAGCGTGTCGGGGATCCGCGTGAACAGTACGGAGAACAGCACGGCGGTGCCGAGCGTGCCACCGATCTGGCGGAAGAAGGTCGAGGCCGAGGTGGCCACGCCGATGTCCCGCGGGCCGACCGAGTTCTGGCTGGCGATCGTGAGCGTCTGCATCAGCTGGCCGAGGCCCAGTCCGATCAGGAGCATCCCGGCCATCATGAACACCACCGGCTTGTCGGCGGTGGCGAACGTGAAGAGCAGGAAACCGGCCGACATGAAGGCGGTGCCGATCGTGGGGAACATCTTGTAGCGCCCGGTGCGGGCGATCAGCTGGCCGCTGACGATGGAGGAGATCATCAGCCCGGCGATCATCGGCAGCATCAGGAAGCCGCTCTCCGTGGGAGTGGCCCCGTTGACGAGCTGCAGGTACAGCGGCACGGTCATCATCGCGCCGAACATGCCGAACCCGACGAAGACGCCGAGCACGGTGGCCATCGAGAAGGTCGCGGACTTGAACAGCTTCAGCGGGATGAGCGCGTCGTCGCCCATCATCCGTTCGGCCAGGATGAAGGCCGCGATGCTGAGCGTGCCGATCACATAACAGGCGATCGAGGCGGGCGAGCCCCAGCCCCAGGTGCGGCCCTGCTCGGCCACGAGCAGCAGGGGAGCGGCCGCGAGGATCACGGTCACCGCGCCCCACCAGTCGATGCGCACGGGGCGCGCGAAGTGGGGGACGTGCAGGAACTTGAGCACGATGAAGAGGGCGATGACGCCGATCGGGAGGTTGATCAGGAAGACCCAGCGCCAGCCGGTGATGCCGAGGATGGTCTCCGAGCCCGACAGGACGCCGCCGATGAGTGGGCCGATCACGCTGGAGACACCGAAGACGGCCAGGAAGTAGCCCTGGTATTTTGCGCGCTCGCGGGGAGCGAGCATGTCGCCCATGATCGTGAGCGGGAGGGCCATCAGGCCACCGGCGCCGAGGCCCTGGATGGCGCGGAAGACGGCGAGTTCGTACATCGAGTTCGCCATGCCGGCCAGCAGCGAGCCGATCAGGAAGATCGTGATCGCGATCAGGAACAGCGGGCGGCGGCCGAAAATGTCGCTGAGTTTGCCGTAGATCGGCGTGCTGATGCAGGACACAATGAGGTACGCGGTCGTCACCCAGGCCTGGAGTGCCATGCCGTCGAGGTCGTCGGCGATGGTGCGCATCGACGTTCCCACGATGGTCTGGTCGAGGGCGGAGAGGAACATCCCGGCCATCAGGCCGAAGATGACGAAGAGGATCTGCCGGTGAGACATCAGTGGCGGGGCAACGGGAGCGGGAGGAGTTTGCATCGTGTGCAAAGTTACATCATGAGCAAACAATCTTCAACCGGCTTCGGGCCTGTCGGAGACGCCCCTTCACCGCACGGGTCTAGGATCGCAATCGTGGTGGGAGACGTGCGTCCGGGGGCGGTGCATCCGTTTCGACGGAGGCGCATTGCTGCGGTGACCGCCGTTGTCGCCGTGCTCGCCGCGGGCGCCCTGGCTGCCGGGGCCGTCTCCGGCCGGGGACCGGCCCTCGAACCGAGCGCGCACGCCGTCCCGACGTCCTCACCGACCTCCGCATCGAGCTCCTCGCGCTCGCCGAGCGGGACTCCCGCACCGACCCCGACGCTCCCCACGTTCCCGAGCGCGAGCCCGAACGCCGCGAGCCCGAACCCCGCCCGCCCGGCCCCGTCCGGCTCACCTGACCCCACCGCGGCGCCCTCCTTCGACCGGTCCGCGCACTCCATCGATGACCCGAACAGCCTGTGGGTCGTCGTGGACAAGACCCGGCCGCTTCACCCGGCCGATTACGCCCCGACGGACCTCGTGGACGTGCCGGTGCCCCATGTCTGGGCACCGAAGCTGCGCCGGGAGGCCTCGGATGCCGTTGTCGCCCTGTTCGGGGCTTTCACGGCGGAGACCGGGCTGCAGCTTCAGTCGCAGAGCTCCTACCGGAGCTACAGCACCCAGGTCGACGTCTACAACCAGGACGTGGCCTCGAACGGCCAGGCCGTCGCCGACACGAGTACGGCGCGGCCGGGAACCAGCGAACACCAGACCGGCCTGACCATCGACATCAGCGCACTGCCCGGGATTTGTTCTCTGGAGGCCTGCTTCGGCGACACCCCGCACGGCACGTGGCTCGCGGGCAACGCGTGGCGATTCGGGTTCCTGCTGCGCTACCCGGCGGACAAGGTCCCGGTGACCGGTTACGGCTACGAGCCCTGGCACTTCCGTTACATCGGCGTCGAACTGGCGACTGAGATGCACGACCGCGGGGTGACCACGCTGGAGGAGCTCTTCGGCCTGCCCGCGGCGCCCGGCTACAACTGATCAGCCGCCATGCAGGGGTTTCGGAGCCTTTGCACAGTTTTCTGACAGGTGAGGCGCGTGCTTCACCGCGCGGGTCGACCGGCCGGAAATCGTGACCCGGGTAGAGCGCAGAAGCGCCGGGATTGTGCCGGGATTCACACCTTCCATGCCGGTCAGGCCGCGAATACGCACGTCAAGCCGGTCGACGAGGCACTGGCCCACGCCGAAGTCCCGTCTACGACCGGAGCGCATCGCCTGCCTCTCGGAGCATGGAGGCGCGCGCAGTCCGGGCCCGCGCCGGCTGCGGCCGCGCCGAGACTCGAATACTCTGATTAGCCAGGACCCCCCGGAAAAGGGGTGCCCCCAACGAACGAATAGAGGATAGCTGTGGTGTTGACCCGACGCTTTCGCATCGGCGTAGTCGTGCTCGTGGTCGTCGGCCTTGTCGCCGGCACGGCGGCACTGGCGGCGATGGGATCCGCGGACCCTTCGGCTTCCTCGTCGACGGGTGATCCGGGCAAGGCCGTTGCAGCGCCCACCGAGGCGGCGGCCACAAGCGCGCCGCGCGCCGTGCCGGCGGACGGTGGAGACCCGGTGGCCGTGGATGTCCCGGCCACGGTCAGCACCGGCGCCCAGGCCCAGGTGGCCTACATGCTCGCCCACTGGACGAACTACAACACCGCGGACTACGGGGTCATCAGCGACAACGACTGCGTCAACTTCACCAGCCAGTCCCTGATCGAGCGCGGCTGGGAGATGGACGACGAGTGGTACTCAGACGGAAAGGGCTCATCCTTCACGCACTCGTCGCCGTGGATCAGCTCCACGGCCTTCCGCAATTACCTGGCGGAGTCCGGGCGGGCAACCGCGCTCACGGATGACCAGCGAGACCTGGTCAAGATCGGTGACGTCGCGCAGTTCGACTGGGACAACTCCGGCGACCGGGACCACACCGGAGTCGTCACCCGGATCGAGGGCTCGGGCGAGGACATCGAGATCTTCTACGCGGGCCACACCGACGACACCGACTTCCGCTCGGTGGACTACGCGATCACCGTGAAGCATCCCGGTGCCACCGCGTACTACTGGAGCATCCCCTAGGCCCGACCGCTGAGTCGGCTGCCGGAGTCGACTGCCGATTCGACAACGGCTCACGCTGGTCCTTCGCCGTTCCGCGGGTGGCGCGCCACCCGCGGAACGGCGCTACAGGCGCGCTACGCGATCGCGGCGTCGACGATGGCCTTGGCCTCGATCTGCACCTGCTTGAGGTGCTCCGGGCCCTTGAAGGACTCGGCATAGATCTTGTAGACGTCTTCGGTGCCGCTCGGACGGGCCGCGAACCAGGCGTTCTCGGTGACGACCTTGACGCCGCCGATGGCCGCCCCGTTCCCGGGAGCGTGGCTGAGCTTCGCGATGATCTTCTCGCCGGCGACTTCGGCGGCGGTGATCGCCTCGCCGTCGAGCTTGCCGAGCTGGGCCTTCTGGGCCGGCGTGGCCGCGGCATCCACTCGGGCGTAGGCCGGGTCACCGAAGTGCGCGGTGAGCTCGGCGTAGCGCTGGCTCGGGGTCTTGCCGGTCACCGCGAGGATCTCCGCGGCGAGCAGGGCGAGCAGGATGCCGTCCTTGTCGGTAGTCCAGACGGTTCCGTCGAAGCGCACGAAGCTGGCGCCCGCGCTCTCCTCGCCGCCGAACGCGACCGACCCGTCGATCAGGCCCGGAACGAACCACTTGAAGCCGACCGGCACCTCCCAGAGGTCGCGGCCCAGGAACCCGGCGACGCGATCGATCATGGTCGACGACACGAGGGTCTTGCCGATGGCGGCGTCCGTACGCCAGCCATCTCGGTGGCTGTACAGGTAGTCGATGGCCACCGCGAGGAAGTGGTTCGGGTTCATCAGCCCGTCGTCCGGGGTGACGATCCCGTGGCGGTCGGCGTCCGCGTCGTTGCCGGTGACGATGTCGTACTCGTCCTTGTGCGCGGCGACGGAGGCCATGACCGACTGGCTCGACGGGTCCATCCGGATCTTTTCGTCCCAGTCCAGGGTCATGAACCGCCAGGTCGGATCCACGTGCGGGTTGATCACGGTGAGGTTGAGCTCGTAGCGGTCGCGGATGGCGCCCCAGTAGCCCACGCTCGCCCCGCCGAGCGGGTCGGCGCCGATGCGGATCCCGCTGGCCTTGATCGCGGCCATGTCGATGATGTTCTCGAGGTCGTTCACGTAGGCGCTGCGGAAGTCGTAGGTCTCGACCGCGCTCGGCTCGCTCATCTGCACATCGCCGAGTTCGTCCAGGATGATCTCGTTCGCGCGGTTGGCGATCCACGAGGTGGCGTCGCTGTCGGCCGGTCCGCCGTGCGGCGGGTTGTACTTGAAGCCGCCGTCGGACGGCGGGTTGTGGCTGGGGGTGACCACGATGCCGTCGGCCTCGTCGCTGTTGCCGGCCCGGTTGTAGGCGAGGATCGCGTGCGAGAGTGCCGGGGTGGGCAGGTAGTCATCGAATTCGTCGACGAGCACGCGCACTCCGTTGGCCACCAGCACCTCGAGCGCCGTCGTGTAGGCCGGGGCGCTGAGCGCGTGCGGGTCGGCGCCGATGAAGAGCGGCCCGGTGATGCCCTGCAGCGCGCGGTATTCCACGATCGCCTGGGTGGTCGCGATGATGTGGTCTTCGTTGAAGGCCGTGTTCAGCGAACTGCCTCGGTGACCGGAGGTGCCGAACGCCACCCGCTGGGCGGGCACCGTGACATCCGGTTTCAGGTCGTAGTACGCCTTCACCAGTGCATCGACGTCGATCAGATCAGATTCCTGGGCCGGGGTTCCCGCTCGTTGGTTCATGGTCCCCAGTCTTGCACTGCAAGTAGGCTGTGAGCCATGTCCGAGACGCGCAATGTCAGCTACAGCTTCCTCGGGCCCACGGGCACCTTCACCGAGGCGGCCCTGGCTCAGGTGACCGCGGCCCGCGGTCAGACCTGGCGGGCCGTGAACAATGTCGGTGAAGCGCTCGCCGACGTCGTCTCCGGCCGCAGCGTGGCTGCGATGATCGCGATCGAGAACTCGGTCGAGGGCGGCGTGTCCGCCACGCAGGACGCCCTCGCGAGCGTGCCCGACCTGCGCATCATCGGTGAGTACCTGGTTCCGGTCAACTTCGTCCTGGTGGCGCGTCCCGGGACGACGCTCGACGACGTGCAGGTCGTCAACGCGCATCCGGTGGCCTACGCCCAGTGTCACACCTGGCTAGAGACGAACCTGCCGCACCACGGCCACATTCCGGCCTCCAGCAACGTGGCGGCCGCCTCGGCCCTGCTCATAAGCGACCAGGCGGATGCCGCCATCGCCCCGCCCGGCATCGAGAAGCACCATGACGTCGTGGTCCTGGCCGCGGGCATCGGCGACAACCCGAACGCGGTGACGCGGTTCGTGCTGGTCAGCCGAACCACCGCGCTGCCGCCCCGCACGGGCGCCGACAAGACGAGCCTGATCGTCGAACTGCCCGAAGACCGTTCCGGCGCCCTGCTCGAGATGCTCGAGCAGTTCGCCACCCGGGGCGTGAATCTAAGCCTGATCCAGTCGCGCCCGATCGGTGACGCCATGGGGCGTTACCGCTTCGTGATCGACGCCGACGGCCACATCCACGACGAACGTGTCGCCGACGCCCTGCTGGGGCTGCGCCGCTTCAGCCCGCAGGTGATCTTCCTCGGTTCGTATCCGCGCGCCGACAAGCAGCCGATCGAGTTCACGTCCCGCTACGACGACGACGTGTTCATCGGCGCCCGGGCCTGGCTGAGCGGGCTGCTCGGCCTGCCCGGCCGCGAGGCTCAGGAACCGGCGGGCAGCCGCACGATCAGGGATGCCGGGTCCGCGCGCAGGTAGACCGAGCGCACCGGGCCCAGGGACTCGCCGTCGATCTCGAAGTCCTGCGGCTGCTCCACCACGATGCGGATGTCGGCGCCGCGCAGCGTGGTCATCACCCGCTCCCGGTTCGATTCGGTGCGTTCGATGATCCGGCGTCCCACCGCCGACCGCCGCAGCACCCCGTTCTCCCAGGTCACCCGGCGCCAGATCGCCAGCCAGCCGAGCACGCCCTTGGGCTGCAGCACCGCGATGTCCAGGATGCCGTCGTCGATGCGCGCATCGGGCAGCAACTGCAGGTTCCCCGGCAGCAGGCCGCAGTTGGCGACCAGGATCATGCTGACGTGCGCCGGCCGATGCGGTCGCCCGTTCAGGCTGTACCGGATCCCGAACGGTTTGACCGTGGGCAGCACCCGCGCGACGGCATCCACGTAGGCCAGCCAGCCGACCTTCCGCTTCAAATCGGGCCGGGTGTTGGCGATCATCTGGGCGTCCAGGCCGAGCCCCGTCATCACGAGGAAGATGTGGTCGACCGTGACGCCGTCATCCGTTCTGACGGATGCCACGCCCACGTCGATGGGCTTGTCGACCCCGGTGAACGCGATGGCGGTGGCCTCGTCAAGACCGGACAGCGGCAGTCTCAGGTTGCGGGCCAGCAGGTTGCCGGTGCCCGACGGCACGATGGCGAGGGTCACCCGGGTGCCGCGCAGTGCCTCGGCGGCCGCTCGAACCGTGCCGTCGCCGCCGGCCACGAGCACCATGGAGGCTCCCTGCTCGATCGCCAGAAGGGCGGCCCCTCGGCCCGAATCCTCCGGGCTGGTCGGAAACCAGAGCGACCCCGCCCAGCCCGCGGTCGTTTCTGCCGCGGCCACGCTCGCCCGCAGCCGGTCCAGATTGACCTTGATCGGGTTGTAGACCACGGCAGCCTGTTGCACAAGAAGGGGCTGACCGGGAGTATCCACGGTGGCAAGGCTAGCGCGGCGGCCTGGTCAGCGCTTGTAGACTGGCCCCGTGATTGATCCTGTGCTGCTGCGAGAGAATCCCGACCTGATCAAGCGATCGCAGAAGGCGCGCGGTGCGTCGGTCGAGGCCGTCGACGACGCGCTCGCGTCCGACAGCGAACGCCGGGCCACGATCCAGGCGTTCGAGTCGCTCCGCGCCTCGCAGAACCAGTTCGGCAAGCAGGTCGCCGCCGCGCCCGCCGCCGAGAAGAAGGCCCTCGTCGCCCAGGCGCAGAGCCTGGCCGCCGAGGTGAAAGTCGCCGGGGTCGCCGCGTCCGCCGCCGAGGCCCGTTTCACCGCGGTCGTGCGCACCCTCGCGAACCCCATCATCGACGGCGTTCCGGCCGGCGGGGAAGAGAACTTCGTCACGCTCCGCACCCACGGGGACGTGCCCATCTTCGACTTCGAACCGCGCGACCACCTCGAGCTGGGCGAACTGCTCGGCGCCATCGACATGTCCCGCGGCGCCAAGGTGTCCGGGTCACGGTTCTACTTCCTGCGCGGCATCGGCGCCCGCCTCGAGATCGCCCTGATGAACATGGCGCTCGACCGGGCCCTCGCGGCCGGTTTCATCCCCCTGATCACCCCCAACCTGGTGCGGCCGGAGATCATGGACGGCACCGGCTTCCTCGGCGAGCACGCCGACGAGATCTACTACCTGCCGACGGATGAGCTGTACCTCACGGGCACGAGCGAGGTCGCGCTCGCCGGCTACCACTCCGAAGAGATCCTCGACCTGGCCGGTGAGCCCCTCCGCTACGCCGGCTGGTCCACCTGCTACCGCCGCGAGGCCGGCTCGGGCGGCAAGGACACCCGGGGGATCATCCGGGTGCACCAGTTCAACAAGCTGGAGATGTTCACCTACGTGCTGCCGGAGAACGCAGAAGCGGAGCACGACCGCCTCGTCGCGCTGCAGGAGGACATGCTCCAGTCCCTCGGCCTGAGCTACCGCGTCATCGACGTGGCGGCCGGCGACCTCGGCTCGAGTGCGGCCCGCAAGTTCGACATCGAGGCCTGGGTTCCCACCCAGAACGCGTACCGCGAACTGACCAGCACCAGCAACTGCACGACCTACCAGGCCCGCCGTCTGGACATCCGTTACCGCACGGAGTCGGGCAAGACCGCGCCCGTGGCCACCCTGAACGGCACCCTGGCGACCACCCGCTGGATCGTCGCCATTCTCGAGACGCACCAGCAGGCGGACGGTTCCGTCATCGTTCCGGAGGCGCTCCGGCCCTGGCTCGGCGGCCTCGACGTGATCCGGCCGGTCGGCGCCCCATGAGCCGGACGGACCTGCCCTGGCTGGTGGCGCTCGACATCGACGGCACCACCATGCACGAGGACGGAACCATCAGCGATGGCGTCCTCGAACAGGTGCAGCGTCTCGCCGCGGCCGGCCACGAGGTCATGCTGGCGACGGGCCGCTCGGCCGCGACCACGCTGCCCGTGCTCGACCGGCTCGAGATCACCCCGCGCTTCGTGGTCTGCTCGAACGGTGCGATCACCCTGCACCGCGACCCGGACGCCCCGACCGGATACCGGCGCGAATGGGTCGAAACCTTCGACCCAACCGATGTCCTCCTCTCCATCCGGTCGCACCTGACCGGCGCCCGGTACGCCGTCGAGGACGAGCACGGTTTCTATCGCTACACCGAGGCCTTCCCGGACGCCACGATCGGGCTCGACAGCGAACACGTCGATTTCGACGACCTGTTGCGCCAGGACGCGACCCGGGTCGTCGTCATCTCGCCGGGCCACGACATGGAGGATTTCCTCCAGGTCGTCGACCGGATGGGATTGAGCCGCGTCAGCTACGCGATCGGCTGGACCGCGTGGCTGGACATCGCCCCCGACGGGGTGAACAAGGCCACCGCCATGGAACGGGTGCGCGCCGAGGTCGGCATTCCGCGCAGCCGGGTGATGGCGGTCGGAGACGGGCGCAACGACATCGAACTGCTGGAATGGGCATCCGTTCACGGGCGAGGCGTGGCCATGGGCCAGGCGCCGCAGGAAGTGCTCACGGCGGCCGGCGAGATCACCGGCGCGGTGCAGGACGACGGGCTCGCCGTCATTCTCGGCAGCCTGTAGGTTCGCAGCAGTGTGTCGACGGATGCCGGAACGTGCCCCCGCACCGCTTCCGGCCCGCGTCCAGCGCGCTGCCAGCATCCTCTGGCACAGTGGTGAACCTCCAATCGGCTAGAATCGGTCGGTATTCGCTTGTCAGCGTGCGCAGGTTCAATCGGCGCCGCTGGGCAGCGAACGGGAGGGCTGTCCGAGCGGCCGATGGAGCCAGTCTTGAAAACTGGTGGGCAGAGATGTCTCGTGGGTTCGAATCCCACGCCCTCCGCACCTCGATCCTGCACGGTGCACTAACGAAGGGACCTGAGTGAGCGACCAACTTCGCCCCCGCTCGACGCGTTCGAAGAAGATCCGGACGCTCGCGCGGCACGGTCGCCTACGCCGGTCCAATCCGTTCGTCACCGTGGCCAAGGTGCTCGCCGCGGCACTGGCCGTCCTCCTCGTCAGCGGCGTCTCCGTCGCCGCCATCGCCACCTACGACGTCGCCGCCAGTGTGCAGCCGAGCGTGAAACTGGCCAGCGAGACCGACGGGCCCGCTCCGAAGATCGATGCGATCGCCGGCGGCGTGAACCTCCTCATCGTCGGAAGCGACAGCCGCAAGGGGCAGGATGCGCGATTCGGCCCCGAGGACTCCACCGGCGACCTCAACGACGTCACCATGCTGCTGCACATCTCCGCGGACCACTCCAACGCCTCCGTGATCAGTTTTCCCCGGGACATGTACGTGCCGATCCCGGAATGCCCCAACCCGGACGGCGGCACCTTCGATTCGATGGGCAGCCAGAAGATCAACACCACGCTCACCTACGGCGGACTGGCCTGCACCGTTCTCACCGTCGAGCAGCTCACCGGCCTGAACATCCCCTACGCCGCCGAGGTGCAGTTCAGCGGCGTCATGGCCATGTCGACGGCCGTCGGCGGCGTGCCGGTCTGCGTCGCGGAAGACATCGAAGACGAGTACACCGGCACCTTCCTCAAGGCCGGCATGCACACCCTGGAAGGCGTGGATGCGCTCCAGTTCCTGCGCACCCGCCACGGCGTCGGCGACGGCAGCGACCTCACCCGCATCAGCAACCAGCAGGTGTTCATGTCCTCGCTCGTGCGCACGATCAAGAGCGCGTCGACGCTCTCCGACCCGCTCAAGGTGTACTCGCTGGCCAAGGCCGTGACGGCGAACATGACGCTTTCGACCAACCTCAACGACGTGTCCACGCTCGCCTCGATCGCGGTGGCCCTGAAAGACATCGACCTGAACAAGGTTGTCTTCGTCCAGGTTCCCACCGGCACCGTCGACGGCGGCGTGATCCCCCTGCAATCCGACTTCGACAACCTGTTCGAGGCTGTTGCGGCCGACAAGCCGATCCAGTTGGGCGGTACCACCGGCGGCGGCGCGACCCAGGACCCGAACGCTCCCGTGGCGGCGACGCCTGACCCGGCGGCCGCCGACCCCGCGGCCACCACGAACCCGAGTGCCGTTCCGGACCCGGCCGCGACGAAGAATCCGTCCGATGGCGCCGTCCTGTCAGACTCGACCACCGGGCAGACGGCCGGGGACTACACCTGTTCGGTCGGGCGAACGCTCGAAGACCAGTAGCCGTGTGAACGGCATCCGCACAGTGTGTTCGTGCGGATGCCGTCAGTACGGTTATGATTGTTCAGGTGTGTTTGTAATGAACACCAAGGAGACGTCGCATAGTACGGCTTAGTGCACCACCCTGCTAAGGTGGAGTACCCTTCACGGGGTACCGTGGGTTCAAATCCCACCGTCTCCGCACTTGAGAGCCCGCAGCCGTCCCCGGAATCCCTCGTTCACTGATCCAGTGTTCAGAGGGCATCCGGGGCTTTTTCTGTTCATCGGGGCGGACCGAGCGTACGCTGGCGGCATGAATGAGCAGAAGCCCTCCGGTGGGCACCATCCAGGCGGCTACGTGCGGTTCATCGACTGGATGGACGCCAAACTGAAACGTCCCTTGGGGCCGCCGCCGGTGGGCCCATACGATGCGGTCGTCCGGCGGGTCGGCGAGGCCACGTGCCCCGTGTGCGGCCGGCCGATGGCCGACCACACCATCGATCATTCGGGTCCGAACGCGGTCCTGCACTGCCCGGCGGATCCCAGGCCGACGCCTCCGGATGAGGCGGTCAACGAACTGGGAATGAAGAAGGGGCACTGACGTGTAGACGATCAGTCCGTTCCTGTGGTTCGACAATCAGGCTGAGGAGGCGGCCACCTTCTACGTCTCGGTCTTCAGAAATTCCCGGATCGTGAGCGTTGTGCGCTATCCCGAGGGTTCCCCCGCCCCGGCTGGCACCGCGATGACGGTGTCCTTCGTGATCGACGGGCTCGAGTTCCAGGCGCTCAACGGGGGACCGCGGTACACGTTCACCGAGGCGATCTCCTTCGTCGTGAGGGCCGAAACCCAGGACGAGATCGACCATTTGTGGGAGAAGCTGACCGCGGGGGGTTCACCGGGCCGGTGCGGCTGGCTCAAGGACAAATTCGGGCTTTCCTGGCAGATCGTGCCGCCGGTTCTGGTCGAGTTGCTGGGCGACCCCGATCCCGAGCGGTCGAGCCGGGTCATGCAGGCCATGTTGCCGATGGGCAACCTCGATATCGCGGCTCTCCGCGCCGCTGCCGATTCTCCGGCCGCTCCGGTCTGATCGAAGTCGCGTGACATCGATGCCTCGGCTCTCGTGACCGGCTAGCCGTTTCGGCTAGTGCGCGGAATCGGTGGCCTGGGGGTGGGCGCGGGTCCTGGCCCGGTTGCCGCGGCCGGCACCGCTGGCCCGGTGGGCGCGGTGGTCCTGGCCCGGTACCCAGGTGCGGGCCGGGTCGTGGCAGACCGGGGCCATGACCTCGGGTTTGCCCCGCACCATGCGGATCAGCCACCCCGAGGTCTCGATGCTGTGATGGTGGAACCAGCAGAGCAGCACCCCGTTGTTGATGTCGGTGGGGCCGTGGTTGACCCAGGGGATGATGTGGTGCACCTCGGCCCAGGCCGCATTGACCTGGCAGCCCGGGATGATGCAGCCGCCGTCGCGGGCGGCGATCGCGCGGCGTTGGGCCTGGCTGAAGAATCTTTCCTTGCCGCCCAGGTAGAGCACCTCACCGTTCACGCCGAGAAGGATCTTGCGGTACCCGCCGGCGCAGATGAGCTGATTCACGGTGCGCATCGACACGGGGGCTTCGACCCCGTCGATCCAGCCGACTCCGTGCTCGTCGGCGAGGTCGACGGCGTTCACGTGCACCATCACTGTCGGCGCCGCCCCGCCCATCTTCGGGGTGCCCGGGGCGCGGGACGCGGCCTCGAAGACCCCGCGGAGGATGTCCGCACGCTTCTCACCGCCGTTCCGATCATCGCTCAGGGCGGCGGCCTCGGCGCCGGGGATGAGTTCCCCGGAGTCCATCAGCGCCTGCTCCTCCGTGCTCGGGAACGCGGGCGCCGCATGAGCGGAGAGGTAGGTGTCGAAGATGCCGTTCATGATGCCGCGCAGCTCGGCCGTGACCGCGCCCCGCAAGGGGTAGAGGCCGTCCCTGAGCAGGCCGAACCCGACGGTGCTGCGCGGCTCGGCGACGTCTTCGTTCGGGGCGGTGCCGTCGGGGTCGAGCCGGGCCTGCCACTGCAGGGCCATGCCCCGGATCAGGTCCGCGGGGAACGCGAACCCCTCCCCCGGCAGCCCCGCTGTTTCTTCGGTGATGGCGCCGGTCGCGGCGGCGACCAGCGCACGTTCCGCGGTCAGGAGGTCGTCCGGGGCGACGCTCGGGCTGACCTTGTCGAGGGCCGTGACGATGGCCTCGGCCGCGTCGACACCCAGGTCGCCCGCGGTCAGTCCCGCGGCGACGGTCGGGTAGTACGGGGGCAGCATGCTGGTGCCGGCCCGGCGATCCGAGACGTTCCCGCCGAGGCGCACACGCCGGTTGGCCTCCCGGGCGGAGACCCGGGTGAGGCGCGTGATCAGGTCGACGCCGTTGCTGGCCCCCTGCTTCCAGGCCAGGGAGTCGTGGCCGAGGATGCTGCGGGAGCGGTCCGCGACATCCGTCGCCGTAGCCACCCTGGCCGCGTCGACCCGGCGGCCGAGCTGCTCCACCGCGCCAAGGACCGCGAGGGCATCGGTGTCGGCCATCAGCGATAACGTGATCGAGTCGAGTGCGGCGGCCACAGCCAACCCCGCCCGCCGGATCAGCTGCACAGGTGAATCTGCCGCCTCTGCCGGGGCGGCTGGTGACTGCGGTGCAGATGCTCCTGCCATGCCCCGATTTTAGCAAAAAGCGTACGTGGTGTCGAGACTATCTCAACTATTTACCAAAGTATTTCGCAGATAGTTACGAATGAGGCGGGTGTTACTCGTGGGGCTCCCCGGCCGGTGAGGCGCCGCAAAACCGGGCCCGAAACCCGGCCGAGCCGTGAGTTCGGACCCTCTTCAGGCACAAAATAGGGGCGGAACTCACGGCTCGGCGATGAACTGCGGGGCGCTTGAGGTGTCGGCGCATCCGGACCGTGACCCCTGACACGGGCCCGCCTGGAAAATCGGCAGGAACCCCGCCCAGAAGCCGGCAGGAAGCCCGCCTAGAAGTCGGGCAGGAAGGCCTGCCAGACGGCTCGCCGCTCGCCGCGAGGATCGGATTCGACCCGGTCCTCCTCGTCGATGATCAGGGTCAATCGGTTGGTCTCCGTGTAGGTCGGCCAGGTATCGTCCGGCCGCCCGGTGCAGGCGAAGCGCAGCCAGTGGGTGCGCATCCGTTCGCCCGCGCTGACGAAGCGCTCCCGCCCGCCCAGCAGGCTCATGGCCCGGGCAAAGGGGAAGTCGACCTGGTCGAACAGGGCGAGCAGCTCGATGCCGTGTGTCGCCCCGAGGCCGAGCAGGTGCATCAGCCGCGGCGCCAGGTCGAAGCGGTAGACGTACACCGGCGCCACCCGGGAATGCAGTTCGCCGAGCTGCATGCTCGGGTACCAGAAGACGAAGTCGCTCCCGAAGTCCGCTGCCGAGCGATTCTCGGGCAGGCTGGCGTAGACGGTCCGCATGGCGTGGTGCGAACTCACCGGGGCGTGGTCGAAGATCGCGGCGATGCGCATCGGCGAGCGGGGGAGCACATCCACCCTCCCTGTGAACACGGAGCCCTCCCGCTCGTTGGTGCCGATGATGAGCGGCACCCGATGGGCGTTCCCGTTGCGGAACGCATCGAGGGGGCGTTCGGGCAGGAAATCGCCGTCCACCACCGGAGCGAGGCAGAAGGTGCCCGGGTAGGCGTCCGGCGTGCGCGCCGAGACGACCAGCGCGACCCGGGTCAGGTCGCTCACACTGGCCATCGACAGGAGCTCGTTCGGAGTCAGGGCGGACGTGTCGGGCGGAGAGAGCGCGCGCAGCTCCGCCACGAACTCCGCCGCCCAGCCGGCGCTGAGCGCGTGCGAGAACGACGCGCTGATCGGCGTGCTCTGGGCGATGGCACGGGCGAACAGGCCGGAGGCCGACGGCATCGCCATCAGGGTGATCACCGCGTTGGCGCCCGCAGATTCCCCGAACACCGTCACGTTGTGGGGGTTGCCGCCGAATGCACGGATGTTGTCCCGCACCCACCGCAGCGCGGCCACCTGATCGCGCAGCCCCGGATTGCTCTCCAGCGGGCGCTCGGGGGTCGAGTACCGGGAGAAGTCGAGGTAACCGAGGGCGCCCAGCCGGTAGTTGAAGCTCACGTACACGACCCGCCCGCTGTGCACGAACCGTTCCCCGCGGCCGGTGAAGTCATGCGAGGATCCCACGCTTTAGCCGCCGCCGCGGATGAAGACCATCACCGGGCGTCCCAGCTGTTTGCGGGAGGGGGCCGCCGGGCGCAGCACATTGATGGTCAGGCAGTCCTCGCTGGCCGGCACTCCGGGCTTGGCGCCCTTGAACTGTCCCTTGTACACCTGGGGAGCGACGTAGCCGAAGGTGGAGGCATCCCGGACACCGTCCCAGGGAACCACCGGCTGGGGGGCACGGAACCGCAGGTCGCCCACCGGCGGAGCCGCGTACGGGATCCCGCGCCAGGCCAGGATCCCGTTCTCCTCCACCCCGCGCACGATCCCTCCCGTGACCCGAACGTCCAGTCGGCCGCGCGCTGTAGGTGGCTCATGGGTCAGCGTCGTGGTCATGGTGTCCTCGTTCCTGCGTCGGTCTCCTGCAACGGTGGCGCCGCCGCTAGCGGTACTCCGGGTTCGGCTGGAAGCCGAAACGCTCGCCTCGGTCCCATTCCCCGCGGAGGTTGCCGTAAGCGGGGATGCCGCCGTTGGCCTTCAGGATCGCGGCGAGGTGCATCAGGTTCCAGGTCATGAAGGTGGTGTTGCGGTTCGTGAACTCGTTTTCCGGTCCGCCCGAGCCGGGGTCGAGGTAGCTCGGCCCGGGTCCGATCTCGCCGATCCAGCCGGCATCCGCTCCCGGGGGGATCGTGTAGCCGATGTGCTGAAGGCTGTAGAGCACGTTCGACGCGCAGTGCTTCACGCCGTCCTCATTGCCGGTGATGATGACCCCGCCCACCTTGCCGTAGTAGACGTACTGGCCCTTGTCGTTGAACTCGCCCGACATCGCGTACAGCCGCTCGATGATCCGTTTGGTCACCGAGCCGTTGTCGCCGAGCCAGATCGGACCGCCGATCACGAGGATGTCGGAGGTGAGTACCTTGTCGAACAGGGCCGGCCAGGCATCCGTCGCCCAGCCGTGTTCGGTCATGTCCGGATACACGCCGGTGGCGATGTCGTGGTCGACGGCCCGGAGGGTCTCGACATAGACGCCCTGCTCGTGCATGAGGTTCGCGCTCAGGTTGATGATGCCCTGGGTGTGGCTGATTTCGGGGCTGCGTTTGAGGCTGCAATTGATGAACAGGGCCCGCAGGCCGGCGTATTCGAAGGATGCCTGGGTGTTGCGGGTCGGGGTCATGGCGCCAGTTTTGCACCGGCCAATGACCTCGGCTAGGGCCGCGCGGTCGCCCCGAACCCCGGTGCGGAACCTGAGCGGTCCGAATAGCTGATATGATTTCTGAGTTGTCTCCGAGCGCTTAGCTTGGTGGGCAGCCTGCGCTCGTAGCTCAACGGATAGAGCATCTGACTACGGATCAGAAGGTTGGGGGTTCGAATCCCTTCGGGCGCACAGACAGGCACGAACAGAAAAAGGAAACCCCCCGCATCTTCGGATGCGGGGGGTTTTTTCTGCGATGCACGTCGCGATGCACGTCGCGCTAGCGCGTCGCGACGACTTGCCGTACCAGACGGTCCGGCTCACGCCTGACGTTGGTGCGGTCGCAGCCGGAACACGCGAGCACGTAGACGGGGAGCGCGAGGCTCACGGCGTGGGCCGGGTTCGGCGTGAGGCGGGCGGCTGAGTGACAAAACGGGCACGTAATCCTCATGGCTGAGGCTCCTCTTCTACTGACTTACCCGCTACGGACCGTAACGCGTAATTCGAAGTTAACTCACGTCGCCGCCAGGCAGTAGCCCCTTGACCGGCAGGGGCAGCCTGTGCATGCTAGGCCGGTTCGGCGTGCTCGATCACGAAATCGGACCCGGGGAAGACCACGCTCTCGTGCCCCTCGCCGAACCGCACGAGGTAGGGCGGTTCGCCGTTCGGACCCCGAACCTCGACGATTTTCCCGTGGCGATCCGGTGTCTCCACCGTCTTTCCCCGAATGATGATCCGATCTCCCTGCGATGCGTGCATGGGAACCCACCTCCTGGGCGTTAGGTTACGCCGACCCTCCCGGCCTGCACAGGGCGCGGGCGTTCGGGCTGCGCTCGGGCCGCGTGCGGGTCAGGGCTCGCCGCGCAGCCGATCGCACAGAGTCGTGAGCTGCGTGAGCTCCTCCGTGCTGAGAGCGTCACCGATGCGGTCCGTGATAGTGCCCATGTGCTGCACCGCGACCCGGCGGAACAGCTCGTAGCCGACATCCGTCAACTCGATGATGGCCCCGCGGCCATCGGTGGGGTCGGTGAGCTTGGCCACGTACCCCCGCAACGCCAGCCGGTCCACCAGACGGCTCACGCTGGGCTGGGTGAGCAGAACGTGTCCGTTTAGATCGCGCAGGCGGATCCGACGGTTCGGCTCCCTCGACAGGTTGAACATGACGTCGTACTCGTTGAAGGAGATTTCCCGGGACGGAAAATCTGCGGCCAGGCTGCGCATGATGGCCACCTGGGCGCGGAACAGGGACTCCCATGCGGCTACGGCCACGGCTCGATCGCTCACCCGGCCTCCCAACCTTGTTTCAAGGATAGAGACTCCAGCGGTGACCCGCCGCTCGGGATGCGATCCGGGCGGAATCCAAGAAATAAAACCTGCCAAGGCTAGCGGTCCGTTACGCGTTCGTTATATATTCATTGAGCGTCAACCGTTTGCTGTGGCGGAAGGCGTGAAATGTGATTGCAGGACACTCTTGGTGCAAGGGAAAAGGGCCGGCCGTAGCCTCTACGACCGGCCCTTTGTCATGACCGGACGCCGGAACCTGGTCCCTTCGCCCGGTGCGGACTTGCGCTCGCGCTCGCGCCCGCGGCGTCAGAAGACGTCGGGGCTGGGCGTGCTCGACTGGCGGATCGAGACGTCCGCGTGCCGGTCGAAGCGGTACCCCACGCCGCGCACGGTGCGAACGATGTCTTCGTAGCGGCCGAGCTTGGCGCGCAGGCGGCGCACGTGCACGTCGATCGTGCGCTCGTTCGGGGCATCCTCCTCGTCGGCGGCGTTCCACAGCTTCGAAATGAGTTCGGAGCGTTCGATCGTGCGGCCCTCCCGCAGCACGAGGTACTGCAGCAGTTCGAATTCCTTGTAGGTGAGGCCAGCCGTCTCGTTGTCGAGGATGACCCGCTTGCGGGAGATGTCGACCACGACTCCGCTGGGTGCGCGGTCGGGATCCTCCGTCTCGGTGCGGTGCTTGGCCAGCGCGGCCGGGTCCTGCAGGGCGAGGCGCACGACATCGACGTCGCGGCCGCCCGCACCGGTCGGGGCCAGGGCGACAGCCGCGTGGGTTTCGGACGCCGGGGCGATGCTGTTGGTCAGGGCCTTGAGGGCCTCGACGATGCGGCCGAGGCTCGTACCGGCCGCGGCCGCCTTGGCCTCGTCGATGCCGACGTAGAGAACAAAGCCCCGGGCCTGGGTGCCGTCGGGCACGGCACGGATGCGGGGCGCGGCGGGTGCCGGGGCGGCCTGGAGTTCCAGGCGGGCGGCCTGGGCTGAGCGGGCGGTGTCAATGTGTGCAAGCGACATGGGAGTGATCCTTGGCTGGGGTGGTGCAGGGAACCGGACGCGTTTCCGCGATGCCTGGGTTCGAAAAAGTGAGGCCGATCACGGCCGGGGCGGAGTCGGGGACTCCGTGGAGTTCAACCGGCCGGCCGCGAATTGTCAGCGGGGCGGGAACTGGGCGAGAGGGTCGCTGTCAGCGGGACATTCGGCAACACGCCGCGCAGCTGCCGGGCATCATCATGCCGGCAGTCCCGGGGGCCTCGAAGGAGGTTTGGGGGCGTGCGCTCGTTGTCATAGTTGCGAGTAAAGCCCACTGTTACGGCGTGTGTCAATTCCGTGACGACGGATGACGCGGTGTGACGCGCATCACGTTCGCCAACCCGGCGGCGGGTCGGAGGATCCGCCGTCGATCAGGAACGGGTGAAAGATTCCGTGACGAAATGCAATTTCATCAAAGATTCATGAACGGAGCGGGCTGCGGTGTGTTGCGGATCGAAGGAACTGCAACACACCGCAGTCGGTGGGGATGAGAAAAGGAACTAGACCAGGCCGTAGAGGCGGTCTCCGGCGTCGCCGAGGCCAGGCACGATGTAGCCGTGCTCGTCGAGACGGTCGTCGACGGCGCCGAGGACGATGGTCACCTCGCGGCCAGCGAGGGCCTTCTCCACGGCGGCGAGGCCCTCGGGCGCAGCCAGGATGCAGATGGCCGTCACATCGACGGCCCCGCGGTCGAAGAGGAACTGGATGGCCGCGATCAGCGAGCCGCCCGTTGCCAGCATCGGGTCGAGCACGAAGCACTGGCGGTCCGACAGGTCGTCCGGCAGACGCTCGGCATACGTGTTGGGTTCGAGGGTCTCCTCATTGCGCGCCATGCCGAGAAAACCCACCTCGGCGGTCGGCAGCAGCTTCACCATGCCCTCGAGCATGCCCAGGCCGGCGCGGAGGATCGGTACGACCAGCGGCTTGGGGTCACTGATCTGCACCCCGCGGGCCTCGGACACCGGGGTCTGCACGGTGACTTCTTCGACCCGCACGCCTCGGGTCCCCTCATAGGCGAGGAGGGTCATCAGTTCTTCGACGAGGGACCGGAAGAGCGGCGACGGAGTGCGCTTGTCCCGGAGAACCGTGAGTTTGTGGGTGATCAGGGGGTGGTCGGCTACGTGGACTCGCATAGGCTCAATCTACTAGTCGGGGGAGGGAATCGGATGGGCGAGCAGGGTCAGAGGCACAGCGAATGGATGCAGCTTGCCCTCGCCGAGGCCCGGACCGCCCTCGACACGGGCGATGTTCCCGTGGGCGCGGTGGTGCTGGACGCGGCCGGACAGGTGATCGGCCGCGGGCGGAATGAGCGGGAGCTGCTGCAGGACCCGACCGGCCACGCCGAGATGGTGGCCATCCGGCAGGCGGCCGCGACGCTGGGGGACTGGCATCTGACCGACTGCACCCTCGTGGTGACCCTCGAGCCCTGCGTCATGTGCGCGGGCGCGATCCTGGCCGCGCGGGTGCCCGTGGTCGTCTTCGGCGCCTGGGATGAGAAGGCCGGCGCCTCAGGGTCGGTGTACGACGTGCTGCGCGATCGCCGGCTCAATCATCGGGCCGAGGTGTTCGCCGAGGTCGAGGCGGCCGAGTGCGGCTCTCTGCTCAGGGACTTCTTTGCGGATCCAGCCCGCCGAGCCATTCGCTGAACATGGCGCGGGAAGCCCGCTGCATGCCGCTCGAGTAGCGTTCGCGGTCGCGGCGCAGTGCCGCCGGGTCGAAGCCTTCGGCGGCCACCTCGGCCTCTGAGGCGATCAGCCAGACCTCGTGCATCTCGTCGGTGACCTCCGGGTGGAACTGAACGGCCAGCGCCCAGTTTCCGATCGCGAAGGCCTCGTTGCCGTACTGGGGTGACCCGGCCAGCCGGGTCACAGTGTCGGGGAGGTCGAAGGTGTCGCTGTGCCACTGGAAGACGGGCACACCGGCGACATGTCGCACGGGGGAGTCCGCGCCGGCCGTCGTCGGTTCCACCGCGCGGTAGCCGATCTCGTTCGTCGGCCCGCGGTAGACCCGGGAACCGAGGGCGTTCGCCATCAGTTGCGCCCCCAGGCAGACGCCGAAGACGGGCCGTGCGGCGGTGAGGCGCTGCCGGAGCAGTTCGACCTCATCGTGCAGGGCGGGGAACCGGTCGGCCTCGTAGACGCCCATCTCTCCGCCCAGCACGACCAGCAGGTCGGCGGCCTCGGGGTCGATGGCCCGAACATCCTCGGTCAGAGTGTCGACGTACCGCACCGTGTAGCCATATTCGAGCAGCACCGGTTCGAGATTTCCCAGGTGGATCGTGGCGTCGTGTCGCAGGACGACCGCGGTGCGGGTCATTCACTCCCCTTGATGACGATGGTGTCGGTGGGGGGCGCCGGGCGGTTCGGGTCCACGAAGATGTCCGGCTCGAGGTAGATGACCCGGGCTGCGGGCACGGCCTCGCGGATGCGGTTTTCGACGTTGTCGATGCCGGCCGCGACGTCGGAGAAACGGGTCTCGGCGTCGAAGGCGACCTTGGCGGCCACGAGCAGTTCGTCCGGACCGAGGTAGAGGGTCTTGAGGTGGATGATCTTCCACGTCTCCGGGCCGGCGAGGATGGCGCGTTCGATGGCCGCGGCATCCTTCGCCCCTGCGCCCTCGCCGACGAGCAGGCTCTTGGTCTCGATGCCGAGGACGATGGCGACCAGCACGAGGAGCAGGCCGATGAGTAGGGTGCCGACGGCGTCCCAGATGGGGTTGCCGGTGATGATGGTCAGGCCGACGCCGAGGAAGGCGAAGACCAGGCCGGCGAGGGCGGCGATGTCTTCGAGCAGCACCACGGGCAGCTCGGGCGCCTTCGCGTGCCGCACGAACTGCACCCAGGACTGGTTGCCGCGCACGTGGTTCGACTCCTTGATGGCGGTGCGCAGGGAGAAGGATTCGAGCCCCATGGCCACCAGGAGCACCACGATCGGCAGCCAGGGCACCTCGAGCGGGTGCGGGTGCTGCAGTTTCTGCGCGCCCTCGTAGAGCGAGAAGACGCCGCCGATCGAGAAGAGGATGATCGACACCACGAACGCGTAGACGTAACGCTCACGGCCGTAGCCGAACGGATGCTCCTTGTCGGCCTCCTGGCGTGACTTGCGCCCGCCCACCAGCAGCAGCACCTGGTTGCCGGAGTCGGCGAGGGAGTGCACCGCCTCGGCGAGCATCGAGGAGGAGCCCGAGAAGGCCCAGGCCACGAACTTCGTGATCGCGATCCCGAGATTGGCTGCGAGGGCAGCCACGATTGCCTTGTTTCCGCCCGATGCACTCATGCAGCCAATCCTAGAACGCCCGTCGCTTGTGGTCCTCACGCGGTCGGCACAGGGCGCGAAACTAGACTCCCGGTATGACTGCGACTGTTCCGACCACTCTTCCCACCATCACGTTCCTCGGTGCCGGCTCCATGGCCCGGGCCGTCCTGACCGGGCTGCTGAAGCCGGAGGTGACCGTGACCGGGGGCATCCGGGCCACCAACCGCAGCACGGCCAAGGCCGAGGAACTGGCCGGGATCGACGGCGTCACGGCCTGGGCCACGGATGTCGACCCGGAGGCGAACCTCAAGGCCATCGCCGGCGCGCGCATCGTGATCGTCGCCGTGAAGCCCCCGATGGTCCCCGACCTGCTGGCCGAGATCGCCGACAGCCTCGAGCCCGGCACGCTGGTCGTCAGCGTGGCCGCCGGCGTCACCATCGCCACGTTCGAGGGTCTGCTGCCCGAATCGGTGTCGGTCATCCGCTCGATGCCGAACACGCCGGCCCTGGTCGGAAAGGCCGTCACCGGGTTGAGCGCGGGAACGCGGTCCACCCCCACCGACCTGGAGCTGGCCCGGACCCTGTTCGGCACCGTCGGCGACGTGCTGGTCGTGCCGGAGGAGAAGCTCGACGCCCTCAGCACCATTTCCGGCTCCGGCCCCGCCTACGTGTTCTACCTGATCGAGCAGCTCACCGCGACGGCCGTCGCCAAGGGTTTCACCCCCGAGGAGGCCGCGGTCATGGTGAACGGCACGTTCCACGGCGCGACCAGCCTGCTCGCCGCATCCGCTCTGTCGCCGACCGAGTTGCGCCGACAGGTGACGAGCCCGAGCGGAACGACCGAGCGCGCCGTCTGGGAACTCGAAAAGGGCGGCCTCAAGGAACTCTTCGACCGCGCGACGGATGCCGCCCTCGCCCGCGCGCGCGAGCTCGCCGGCCACTAGCTGAACCAATTCGACGGAGATATTGCTCTAAGAAATAGGTTTCGGGCGATTCGGAGCCGAAACGGGCAGAATCTCCGTCGAATTCGCTCGGGCAGGTGCTGTTCACCCGGCGACGGCCAGGCGCGCGCCCCCGGCAACACTCCGCCCGGCGTTGAACCAATTCGACGGAGATACTGCTGTAAAAAAGCGGTTTCGGGCTGTTTGGGCGCGATTTCGGAAAAATCTCCGTCGAATTCGCTCGGGGACGGGGACGGGGCCGGGGACGGAGACGGCCGCGGACGGCGGGTGAGGCTAGGAGTCGAGGGCCGCGAACCGCTCGATGTCGGACTCGGTGCCGGAGACGATGATGAGGTCCTGGTCGGTGACGACCGTCTTCTCCGTGGCGTAGGTGAACGGCCGGCCGGGGCTCTTCACGCCGACGACGGTGACGTTGTACTTCTGGCGCAGGCCGGATTCGGTCAGGTTGAGCCCCCGGATCGGCTTGGGCGGGATCATCTTGACCAGGGCGAAGTCGTCGTCGAACTCGATGAAGTCGAGCATCCGGCCCGAGACCAGGTGGGCGAGGCGCTCGCCGGCCTCCGCCTCGGGGAAGACGACGTGGTTGGCGCCGATCCGCTCGAGAATGGTGCCGTGCGACTTGGAGATCGCCTTCGCCCAGATCTGCGGGATGCCGAGGTCGACCAGATTGGCGACGATCAGCACGCTGGCCTCCACCGACGAGCCCACCGCGCAGACGGCGATGGAGAAGTCCTGGGCCCCGATCTGCCGGAGCGCCTCGAGGGAGGTGGCGTCGGCCTGCACCGCGTGGGTGACCCGCTCCGACCACTTCTGCACGAGCGCCGCGCTGTCGTCGACGGCCAGGACCTCGCGACCGAGGCGGTCGAGCTGGCCGGCGGTGGCCGCCCCGAACCGGCCGAGGCCGACGACGAGCACGGGGGCGTCATGCCTGATCCGGTCAGCCAACGATGGGTCTCTCTTCCGGGCGGGTGAACAGCTGCCTGCTCTGGCTCGCGGCGAGTGCCGCCGCGAGAGTCACTGTACCAATCCTGCCCATGAACATCGTCGCCGCGAGCACGTACACCCCGGCGGGCGGCAGTTCCGCGGTTAACCCCGTCGAGAGGCCGCAGGTGGCGAAGGCCGAGATCACGTCGAAGAGCACGTAGTCGAACGGCGCCTTCGAAATCTGCAGGATGACGATGCTCGCCACCGCCACGGTCGTGGCGCCCCAGAGCACCACGCTCACCGCCAGCCGGAGGATGTCGCTGGGGATGCGGCGGCCGAAGGCCTCCATCTCGGTGCGGCCGCTGGCCTCGGCCATGGCCGCCAGAAATAGGATCGCCAGTGTGGTCACCTTGATGCCGCCGGCGGTGGACGCCGAGCCGCCGCCGATGAACATCAGCATGTCCGTGGCGAGCAGGCTGGACCCCTTCAGATCGCTCACGGTGATCGTGGCGAAGCCCCCCGACCGGCTCATGACCGACATGAAGAGCGATTGGAAGATCGTGTCGCCCACGCCCAGCGACCCGAATGTCTTCGGGTTGTCGAATTCGAGGGCGATGTAGACGGCCACACCCGCCAGCATCAGCACCACGGTCGTGAACAGCGTCAGCTTGACGTGCACCGACCAGCGCCGCGGGCGCCGCCAGCCCCGCGAGACGGCGTAGATGACCGGGAAGCCGAGGCTGCCCAGAAACACCCCCAGCATCAGGGCGCTGAGAAACCAATAGTCGTCGGCGAACGGGGCAAGGGCACCCACGTTGGGGTTGAAACCGGTGTTCGTGAAGGCCATGGCCGAGTAGTAGACGCTCTGCCAGGCCGCCTCTCCGACGGATGCCCCGCTCGCCAGGATCCGCGGGAAGAGCAGCGCGGTGACGACCGACTCGATCGCGAAGGCGCTGATGGCAACCGTCACCAGCAGGTTGCCCACCTCGCCCAGTCGTACCGTCTGCCCCTCGTTGACCGGGCCGGCGTGGATCCGGGACGGGTTCGTGTCGCTGGCGGCCATCAGCTTGGCGCGGAGGCCGAGGCGCCGGGAGATGACCATTCCCATCAGGGAGGCCAGGGTCAGCACTCCGACTCCGCCGATGTTCACGCCCACGACGATCAGGATGTTGCCGAACGCCGACCAGTGCGTGGCCATGTCCACCGTGGACAGGCCGGTGACGCAAATCACGGACACCGCCGTGAACAGGGCGTCATGGAGCGGGGTCAGCGTGCGCGCCGCCGACGCGATCGGCAGGGAGAACAACAGGGTGAAGAGCAGGATCAGCGAGGTGAAAACGAGAATGGCGAACCGCGACGGCGACCGGCGGGCCAGGCCGTCGACGGAGTCCCGTGCGCGGAGGTACCAGCGGGTGCGGCGATGGGCGAACGCGGCGCCGGCCATCATCGTCTGCATTGAAAACCTCCTCCGGGCCCTCGACCCGGCAATCGCCATGGTATCCCCCACCGGGAATGAGTAGCCTTGGGGCATGGCAGACATCTTCGGCGTGGTGGCGGATTCGACCCGACGCGAAATACTACGCATTCTCCTCGAGCGATACAACCAGTCGACCGCGGCCGGTGGCGAGCTCAGCGTGTCTGACATCGTCGACAAACTCGGCCTCAGCCAGCCGACCATCTCCAAGCACCTGAAGGTGCTCCGCGAGGCCGGGCTCGTGGGCGTGCGGGAATCCGGCCAGCACCGCTACTACCACCTCGATTACGCGCCGCTCGAGGAGATCGAGGACTGGCTCATCCCCTTCCTCAGTGTGGACTTCGACGCGACGGCCGACGAGGCCGCGGCGGAGAGCGAGGGGCTGAAGGTCGAGCAGCGCGCGTTCGCCATCGCCATCGGCAAGGCATTCGCCGACACGTCATTCCAGATGGCGCATGCGGTCAAGGACGCCAAGCCGCGGAAGTGGCGCAAGAACGACTAGACGGTCTTGACGAGTGCATCTATAGTGACGTTCTAACACACGGGCACCGCCTGTACCAGACCCGTGAACGAGAGTGCGATCGGGTTCGGGAGGGCGCGTCATGTCGTCAGATCTATCGGATATTCGCTTCCTCACGGTGGCCGAAGTCGCGGCTATGATGCGGGTCTCGAAGATGACCGTGTACCGGCTCGTGCACTCGGGCGAACTGCCCGCCATCCGTTTCGGCCGCTCGTTTCGGGTGCCGCAATCCGCCGTCACCGCGGCCATCGAGCGTCCCATCGCGGACACCGCGTGAGCCGGATTGTGCACACCGGGTCAGCGGCCCTTCTTTTTCCGGTAGGCTGATACTTACCGTGTCTGTCGCGAATCCCGCGGCTAAACCAATTCTTTTGTGAGGTCCGTGTGGGTTCTGTAATCAAGAAGCGACGCAAGCGTATGGCGAAGAAGAAGCACCGCAAGCTGCTTCGTAAGACTCGTCACCAGCGTCGCAACAAGAAGTAGTCCGTTCTGAACCGGTGACGGTTCTAGTTCGCAAGCTTCCAACCGTGTAACGGCGTGAGCGCTAGGTCCTTGGACCTAGCGCTTTTTGCTTGCGCGGGCGGCCGCCGCGATGCTGCCCCGTTTCATGCGCATCACCGGCCAGTGGCGCGCCACGGCATACCGGTGGAGGCGGGCATCCGGGTTCACGACGACGGGATTGCCGACCAGGTTCAGCAACGGAATGTCGTTGCGTGAATCCGAGTACGCCCAGCAGTGCGACAGGTCCGCCCCGCTGGCCACCGCCCGGGTGCCCGCCGCGCGGGCTTTCCGGTCTCCGTGACAGACCCCGTCGGCGAGTCGCCCGGTGTAGACGCCCTCCACGGCCTCCAGCACGGTACCGACCGCCCCGGTGAGCCCCAGCCGTTCGGCGATGACGTCCGCCACCTCCTGGGCGGTCGCGGAGACCAGCCAGACCTCACGACCGGCCGCCAGGTGCGCCCGGGCGACGGCGACCGTCTCCGGCCACAGCCGGCGGAGCAGGCGGGCGTCGAAGATCTCGCGGCTCAGCACGGTGATCTCGGCGCGGGTGTGGCCTACGACGACCTCCAGCGCGCGCTCACGCACGGTCGCGAGGTGCACCCCGTTCTCGCCGACCGCGATGAACCGGGCCTGCTTCCAGACGAATGACAGAATCTCCCGGCCGCTGATCATGCGCCGCCGCCACGCGCCGATGCCGAGGTGGTACAGGCTGGCACCGCGCATCAGGGTGTTATCGACGTCGAAGAACGCGATGGCACGGGTGGCGGTGGCTTCAGACATGTGCGCTGAGTCTAGTTGCGCGGGCGCCCGCGGGGCCAGCATAGGCTGGAGTCATGGCTACCGCACTCCTCACCCTGATCGGCAAGCCCGGCTGTCACCTCTGCGACGACGCACGTGACCTGGTCGGCAGCGTTGTGACCAAGCTGGCGGAGGACCCGTCCGCCCCGAAGATCGTGCTGGAGGAGAAATCGATCCTTGACGACGCCGAGCTGCACGCCCTCTACGTCGAAGACATTCCCGTTCTGTTACTCAACGGCAAGGTGCATAACTACTGGCGCATCGATCCGCTCCGGCTGCGCACGGCGCTGCTCGCGGTGACCTGATGATCCGCCACATCGTCTCCTGGCAGCTGGCCGAGACAGAGCCGGCCGCGAAGGCCCGGGTCGCGGCCGAGATCGCGTCGAGGCTCACCGCACTGGTGGGCGTCGTCGACGAGATCCGTTCGCTGCGGGTCGACGCGGATGTCGCGGGCGGCACCAACTGGGACGTGGTCCTGGTGGCCGACTTCGACGACTTGGCTGCCGTCGGCCGGTACCAGGTCCACCCCGCGCACCAGGCCGCGGGAACCTACATCCGGTCGGTCGTCACCGCCCGGATGGCCGTCGACATCCTGCTGTAACCGGGTCCGGGGTTAGGGCTCGAGGCGGGTCGGGCCGCGGAAGAGGTAGGTGACCTCACGGATGCTGGCCTGGTGCAGCATCAGCATGAGTACGCGGGCCAGGCCCATGCCGAACCCGCCGTGCGACGGAACCCCGTAGCGGAAGAAGTCGAGGTAGCCCTCGATCTCCTCGGGGTCGACGCCCTTCTCCTTCGCCTGCTCCACCAGGATGTCGATGCGGTGCTCGCGCTGCGCGCCGGTCGAGATCTCGGTGCCGTTGAAGATCAGGTCGTAGCTTTTCGTGATGCTCGCGTCGCCCTCGTGGCGCATGTGGTAGAACGGCCGGATGCTCGAGGCGTAGTCGGTGAGGAAGACGAATTCGTGGCCGAAGGTCTCGAGCACGTAGGCGGCGATCTGGCGTTCGCCCTCGGGGTCCATGTCGTCGTCGTCGCGGGGGACCTCATAGCCGCGGGTCTTGACGATCTCCTTGGCCTCGGCCAGCGGGATGCGCGGGAAGGGCGTGCTGGGAACGGTGACCTCGACCCCGAACAGGGCCAGGACCTCGTCGCCGTGCTTCTCCTTGACGGCCGTGAAACCGGCGACGAGCAGCTCCTCGTGCAGCTTCATCACGTCTTCGTGGCTGTCGATCCAGCTGATCTCCGAGTCGATGCTGGTGAACTCGGTGGAGTGGCGGCTGGTGAACGACGGGTCGGCACGGAATGCCGGCCCGACCTCGAAGATCTTGCCGAAGCCGGCGGACTGGGCCATCTGCTTGAAGAACTGGGGGCTCTGCGCGAGGTAGGCCTTGGTGTCGAAGTACTCGACCTCGAACAGCTCGGCGCGGGATTCGCTCGCGCTGGCCATCAGCTTCGGGGTGTGCAGTTCGATGAAGTCGTTGTCGATCCAGTACGTGCGCAGCGCGTGCTCGAACGTGGTCTGGAGACGGAAGATCAGGTTCTGCTTCGGCTGGCGCAGGTCCAAGAAACGCCAGTCCAGGCGCTTGTCGAGGCTGGAATCGGCCGCGATCGGCGTCTCGGGGATGGCCACGGTGACGACTAAGAGGGTCGCGAGCTTGATCTCGATGCCGCCGAGCTTGACCCGCTCGTCGTGCTTGAGTTCACCGGTGACGGTGACGAAGCTGCCCTGCGAGAGGGTCGAGATGGTGGTGGCCGGTTCGTCGGCGACGACGGCGCCATCGGCATCCGTCGTGCGCGGGTTCACCAGCTGCACCGCGCCGGATTCGTCGCGCAGCACAACGAACTGCACCTTCTTCTGGTCTCTGACGGTATCGACCCATCCGGACACCGTCACGGTTCCGTTGTCGAGGGCGGCCAGGTTCTTGATCAATATGCGCTCAGTCACCGGTCAAGTTTAGCCGCACGGCTCTCGGCGTATTCGCGGGTACCCTCTCCGTAGACTGGGGATGTGGTAGCCAATCAGGTACATCTCGTGCGGCACGGCGAGGTTTTCAACCTCGAACGTGTGCTCTACGGACGCCTGCCCGGCTACCGTCTGTCCGACCTGGGTGCGCAGATGGCCGAGGCCGCTGCCGCCGATCTGGTCGAACGCGGCCGCCCCGTCGCCCGCATCGTCTCCTCCCCGCTGCAGCGGACGCGCGAATCCGCCGCCCCGATCGCGGCGGCCTTCGGGCTTTCGATCGACATCGACGAGCGCATCATCGAGCCGGCCAACGTCTTCGAGGGCAAACGGATGCGGGGCCCGGACGGCGCCCTGCGTGACGCCCGCAACTGGCCGGCCCTGCGTAATCCGCTGCGCCCCAGCTGGGGCGAGCCGTTCGAATCGATCGTGCAGCGCATGCTCGCCGCGATCGAGGATGCCCGCAGGTCGGTCGATGAGGGGGACGTCGTACTCGTGAGCCACCAACTGCCGATCTGGATGGTGCACCGGGCGCTCGCCCGCGAGCGGCTGGCGCACGACCCGCGCAAGCGACGCTGCGACCTGTCCAGCATCACCACCCTGTCCTGGCCGGGCGACCGGCTGGTCGAGGCCGGCTACACCAATCCCGCCCTGGCCCTGCAGTCCGGCGCCACCGACGTGGGGGCCGTATGACCCGCCGGCCCCGCACGCTCCTGATCGGCCTGGTGGCAGGTGCCCTGCTGCTGACCGGCTGCGCGAGCGACCCCCTGGCCGAGCAATACCGCGAGGGCAGCAGCAAGGGCTTCATCGCGGGCGACGGCAGCTGGACCGAGATCCCGGTCGCGGACCGCGGCAACGCGGTGACGTGGAGCGGCGCGGATGAGACCGGCGCGGCGGTGACCAGCGAGGACTACGCGGGCAAGGTCGTCGTCGTCAACTTCTGGTACGCCAGCTGCGCGCCATGCCGCGCCGAGGCCCCGGCCCTGCAGAAGCTGAACGCGGAATTCGCCGGCACGGATGCCCTCTGGCTCGGCGTGAACGTGCGCGACCAGGCCGCGAACGCGATCGCGTTCAACGAGAGCTTCGGCATCACCTACCCGTCGGTGATGGACGTGGACAACGGCAGCATGCAGCTGGCCTTCAGCGGCAGCATCCCGCCCAACGCGGTGCCGACCACGCTGGTGCTCGACCGGTCCGGCCGGGTGGCCGCCCGGATCCTCGGCTCCCTCACCTCGCCGTCCATCCTGGAGACCCTCGTGCGCGACACGATCGCCGAGGAATCGTAGGCGTGGACAACCCCTTCGGCGAGATCGTCTTCAGCGGGCAGCTCCTGGTGGCCATTCCGGTCGCCGTTCTGGCCGGCCTCGTGTCATTCGCCTCGCCGTGCATCCTCCCGCTCGTGCCGGGCTACCTGGCCTACATCGGCGGCTTCACCGACGGCCGCTCGACCGCCGTGCGCGGGGATCGGCGGGGCCAGACCCGGCTGCTCACCGGCGTCGCCCTGTTCATCCTCGGCTTCACCCTCGTCTTCGTCCTCACCGGTGTCGTCTTCGGCGTGGCCGGCTTCTGGCTCAACCAGTACCGCGACCTGGTCACCCGCCTCGCCGGGGTGGTGGTGATCCTGCTCGGCCTCGTGTTCGTCGGGCAGTTCGGCTTCGCGCAGCGCATCGTCAAGACCTCCTGGAAGCCGAAAATGGGACTCGCCGGCGCCCCCGTGCTCGGAGCCGTTTTCGCCGTCGGCTGGACGCCCTGCACCGGGCCGACCCTGACGGCCATCAACTCGCTCAGCCTGACCACGGGTTCGCCGTGGCAGGGTGGTCTGCTGGCCCTTTTCTACGCGCTCGGGCTCGGCATCCCGTTTCTGTTGATCGCGCTCGGCCTAAGCTGGGCGACCGGAGCCGTTTCGTTTCTGAAACGGCACATCCGGGCGATCAATCTTCTGGGGGGCCTGCTCCTCGTCGTCATCGGTGTGCTCATGGTGAGCGGGCTCTGGAATGTCTGGCTCCTCGACCTGCAAGGAACGATCGGAAGTTATGTCCCGGCCCTCTGACCACTACGACTCGCCGGCCCTCGCGGCGGTCAGCCAGCCGCGCCTCGGCTTCACCGGCTGGCTGCGCTGGTTCTGGCGCCAGCTGACGAACATGCGCACCGCCCTGTTCCTCCTGCTCCTGCTCGCGATCGCCGCGGTGCCGGGTTCGCTTGTTCCCCAGCGCAGCTCCGACCCGAACGGGGTCACCCAGTACTTCGCCGACAACCCGGACCTCGCCCCCGTGCTCGACAAGGTGCAGGCGTTCGACGTCTACTCGTCGGCCTGGTTCTCGGCCATCTACCTGCTCCTGTTCATCTCCCTGATCGGTTGCGTCATCCCGCGCACCAAGCACCACTTCCAGGCGCTGCGGGCGAAGCCGCCGACCACCCCGGCCCGGCTGTCCCGGCTGGCCGGCTTCACGGAGCGCACCATTCCGGCCGGCCAGAGCGCGTCCCTCGCGGTCGATTCGGC
This sequence comes from Cryobacterium sp. TMT2-10, assembly GCF_004403075.1. NCBI lineage: Bacteria > Bacillati > Actinomycetota > Actinomycetes > Micrococcales > Microbacteriaceae > Cryobacterium > Cryobacterium sp. TMT2-10. Next base: position 46,550 of record NZ_SOGW01000098.1, read on the forward strand.
GAAGCGGATGCTGAAATCCGGCGGCTACCGGGTGGCCCTGTTCGAGCGCGGCCGGGAATTCTCGGTCTCGGCCGAGCGCGGCTACCTGCGCGAGACCGGCAACCTGGTCTTCCACTTCGCCCTGGTCGGCATCCTGATCACGGTCGGCTTCGGCAGCGGCTTCGGATTCAGCGGCCAGCGGGTGCTCGTCGAGGGACAGACCTTCGTGAATACCCTGCTCGCCTACGACTCGTTCAACCCGGGCCGGTTCTTCAACGACGAGAGCCTCAAGCCCTACAAGCTGACCCTCGACGACTTCAAGGTGAAGTACGAGACGAAGAACCTCATGGCCTACGGCCAGCCGCTCGACTTCACCGCAGACGTCACCGTCACCCATCGCGGTGAGGCGCCCGAAAAAAGCCAGGTGAAGGTCAACGCCCCGGCGCGCACGGGCGGCACCGACGTGTACCTGCTCGGCAACGGCTACGCGCCCAAGATCACCGTGAAAGACCCGAACGGGGTGGTCGTCTTCACCGATGCCGTGCCCTTCCTGCCTCAGGATGCCAACCTCACCTCCCTGGGCGTGGTCAAGGTTCCCGACGGCCTGGCCGAGCAGCTCGGCCTGATCGGTTTCTTCTACCCGACCCAGGCGACCATGGACTCCGGGGCGTTCTTCTCCTCGTACCCCGACCTCGAGTACCCGCTGCTCACCCTGAACATCTACTCCGGCGACCTCGGCCTCGACAAGGGCGTGCCGACATCCGTCTACGCGCTCGACACCGACAAGATGACCCAGCTCACGGGCGGCAAGACCGGCACGAAATCGATCGAGCTGAAGCCGGGGGAGACCCAGCAGCTGCCGAACGGGCTCGGCTCGGTCACGTTCGACGACGCCAACCCCGGCGCGAAAGCCGGCGACTTCTCGGGCTCGGTGCTGCGGTTCGCGTCGTTCGACATCCACCACGACCCCACCCAGCTGTGGGTGCTGACCTTCGCCGTTCTCGCCCTGCTCGGCCTGCTGACCTCGCTGTTCGTGCCCCGTCGACGGGTCTGGGTCAAGGCGATCGAAGAGGCCGACGGGTCGGTGCGGCTCGAGTACGCCGGGCTGGCCCGCGGTGAGGACCCCGCCCTCGAATCCGCGGTCGCCGAACTGGCCGACCGGCACACTGACCTGCTGCTTTCCACCGAAACGGCCGCCACGGCATCCGACAAGACTTAGGCTGACACAGTGAATCTCAACGAGCTCTCGATCCTGAGCCTCTACTCGGCCATGGCCGTGTACGCACTGGCCTTCATCGCCTTCTCCTTCGACCTGGCCAAGCGCTCGGCCGCGGTCAAATCCGCGGCGGAGCTGACCGGCGAGGCGGAGAGCCGGCGGGCGGCCGCCGAGGAGTCGCACGGGCTGAAGTCGGGGGGCACCACCACCCTCACCCGGATCAGCGCGCGCATCGCCAACGACGCCGCCACCCCCTACGGCCGGTCGGCCAGCCTGCGGGTGGGCGTCTCACTCACCGTTCTGGCCTGGCTGATCCACCTCGTGGCCGACGTGCTCCGCGGCGTGGCCGCCGAGCGGGTGCCGTGGGCGAACATGTACGAGTTCGCGATGACCGGCACCCTGCTGATCGTGACCGTGTTCCTGATCGTGCTGACCCGCGCGGACCTGCGCTTCCTCGGCACCTTCGTCACCGGCATGGTCCTGGTGCTGCTCGGCATCGCCGCGCTGCGCTTCTACGTGGAGGTCGCGCCCCTGCCGCCCGCGCTGCAGTCGGCCTGGCTGGTCATCCACGTGTTCGTCGCATCCCTGGGCACCGGGTTCTTCGCGCTCGGGTTCGCCCTCTCCGGCGTTCAGCTGCTGCAGTTCCGGCGGGAGGCATCCGTCGCCGGCCCGACGGGCGGCCGGCTGCGGTTCCTGGCCACGCTGCCCTCGTCGGCGACGCTGGAAAACCTGGCCTATCGGGTCAACATCATCGGATTCATCCTGTGGACCTTCACCCTGATGGCCGGCTCGATCTGGGCCGAACAGGCCTGGGGCCGCTACTGGGGCTGGGACACCAAGGAGGTCTGGACGTTCATCATCTGGACCATCTACGCCGGCTACATCCACGCCAGGGCCACGCGCGGCTGGCGCGGGTCGCGGTCGGCCTGGCTGGCCATCATCGGCTTCAGCGCCGTGATGTTCAACTTCGGCGTCGTCAACGTGTTCTTCAAGGGACTGCACGCCTACTCGGGTCTCTAAACCCTCGCGGGTCGACTCGCGCCGGGCGCTTCCGTGGCCAACTCAGGAGATCCGGCACCAGTGGTGGCGTGATCCGCACTGGTCTGCGGCTGCACCGATGCGGGCGCAGGGGATTTCCTGAGTTAGCCCCGTGCCGGGCCGGGCAGGAGTGTCACCGGAGCCTGCTCGGCCGGAGGCGAGCCCGGCTACCCGGCTAGTCGGCCAGGAGGGCGTGGCAGCGGGTCAGGCGGGCCAGCCACCAGTCGCGGCGGTCGTCCGCGGCCGCATACTGCTCGAGCAGTGCCGGGTCGGGCGTGACCCGGCGAACCGGGATGCGACCGTCCACGGGGAGGAGCGGGTCGGTGGTGACATCCGCGGCCAGCAGTGAGGCCGTGCCCAGGCCGCAGTCGAACTCGAGGTTCGGGATCGCCCCGGCCAGGTGGGCGCCCATCGAGATACCGACCGAGGTGTCGAGGGCGCTGGAGACGACGGCCGGGAGACCGGCCTGCTCGACCAGGGCCAGAGCGGCATGGATGCCGCCGAGCGGCGCGGCCTTGATGACGAGGATGTCGGCCGAGCCCGTGCGGGCCACGAGCAGGGGGTCCTCGGCCCGGCGCACGCTCTCGTCCGCTGCGACGCCGACGTCGAGGTACGCGGTGCGGCGGCGGATCTCGGCGAGTTCCTCGATCGTCGCGCACGGTTGCTCGACGTATTCGAGGTCGAATTCGTTCAAGGCGTGGATGGCGTGCTCGGCCTCGTCCACGTTCCAGAGCCCGTTCGCGTCCACACGGATGCGCCCTTCCGGGCCGAGAATCTTCCGCACGGCCCGCACGCGTGCGACATCGTCGGCGAGGGTCTGGCCGGGGTCGGCGACCTTGACCTTGGCGGTGCGGCATCCGGGGAACCGAGCCAGGACTCCGGCGACGTCCTCGGCGGAGACCGCCGGCACGGTGGCATTGACGGGGATGCTGTCGCGCAGGAGCGCGGGGGCGGCCAGCCAGCCGAAATCGATCGCGGCTCGAAGCCAGGCGGCGGCCTCGGCGTCGTCGTAGTCGGCGAAGGGCGAGAACTCGGCCCAGCCCTGGGGGCCTTCCAGCAGGAGCGCCTCCCGGGTGTCGATCCCGCGGAACCGCGTGACCAGCGGCAGGGCGACGACGCGGGCAGATCCGAGCAACTCGGCAAGTGTGGGCAGCATGTTTCAAGTGTGCCAGCCGCGCGGCTGCCCCGGGGACGGATCTCGTGCCCTGACGGCGCAGCGAGCCTCCGGAAGCGGGTACTGCCCGGGCGAGCGCGAGCGCTGGCGCGAAGCAGTGCACGCCTCCCGACCGACCGGCTGCTCTGTCGGAGCCGCTCTACTGGATCAGAGCACGTCCTGGTTGAAGACGCCGTCCACGTCCAGGTCGATGTCGTCGCCGTTGTCTCCCTTGACCCGCAACATCGCGAACGGGATCCCCGGGGCGATCAGCAGGAAGGCATCCTCGAACCGGCCGCCGCCGCTGTTCACCCGCATCCAGTAGGGGGCACCCGAGAGAACAGCCGCGTCGACCTCCGCCTGGATCGATTCGATCGATCGGCCGCCGAGAGAGTACTGCTGGCCGCCGTACACAATGTCGACTCGAGTCACGATTCGTCCTTCACTGTCACTGTTGCAGGTCGATGAGGTTCAGGCACGAGCTGGAGGCCGCCGGACGAATTCGCGGACAGCATCAGGGCTTCGATCCATTCGCGGTTGAGGCTGGGGGAACGGCCGCCGAAATACTTGTAGGACAGGGGGATGGCGGGGTGCAGCCAGATCGTGCTGCGCCCGTCGCCGCCCTGGGGGTCGTCCCGCCAGGTGAAGTAGAAGCATTCCCCGCGTCGCAGCTTGGCCCCGACCACAACCTGGATGTGAGCGAGCACCCGGTCATCGAAATCGGCTGTCAAGGTTGAGTTGTACGTGAGCTTTCCCATGTTTCCCCCACCCGACATCGCTTGCTTCAGACGATATCCCGATTGAACCAACAACTCTACGCTCAATTCGGGGGGGGGGGGGGGGGGGGGCCTGGTCCGG
>NZ_SOGW01000098.1:50850-67649 GCF_004403075.1 Cryobacterium sp. TMT2-10
GCGCGCGCTTCTCGATCTGCCGAACGCGTTCCCGGGTGACGCCCTGTATGGCCGCGATCTGGTCGAGGGTGCAGGGTGCGCCTCCGTCCAGGCCGAACCGCGCCGTGAGGATCGATCGTTCCCGGGCGGGCAGGGCCTCGAGATAGAACTCGATGTCCGCCTTCCGGAGCGTGAGCGTCGCGTACTCGTCCGGCTGGGGCAGGTCATCGTCGATGATCAGTTCGGAGATGTCGCCGAGACCGTCGCCGACGGGGGTGTGCAGCGAGATCGGCTCGTTGTCGTATTGCAGCAGCCGGGACACGTCGTGCGCGGGAATCTCGGATGCCTGGGCGAGCTCCTGCAGGCTGGGCTCGCGGTCGAGGGTGCCGGTGAGGTCTCGGCGGATGCGCTTGATCTTGTTGAGCTTCTCCGCGGTGTGCACGGGGATGCGGATCATGCGGGATTTGTCGGCCATGCCGCGGTGGATGGCCTGGCGGATCCACCAGGTGGCGTAGGTGGAGAACTTGAAGCCGGTCATGAAGTCGTATTTCTCGACGGCGCGGACGAGGCCGATGTTGCCGTCCTGCACGAGGTCCATGATCGGCATGCCGCGTCCGGAGTAGTGCTTGGCGATGCTGACCACCAGGCGAAGGTTGGCCTCGATGAAGCGGTTCTTCGCACGGTGGCCGTCGTGGGCGAGCCAGGCGAGTTCGCGAGCGAGTGCCGAGTCGTCGACTCCTTCGGTCAGTCTCTCGGCCGCGAACAGGCCGACTTCGATCCGCTGGGCGAGTTCGACCTCGTCGACCGCGGAGAGGAGGGGACCCCGGCCGATGCGGCGCAGGTAGTCGCCGAAGGCATCCGTGCTGCCGCGGCCGTACGCCGGCGTGGACGCCGCGGCCGCCGAACGTGGCGACGTCGCGGTCGCCGGGGCATCCAGGAGGGTCGCGTCGGGCCGGTGCGGCTGGCGCGCCGCGTTGCTCACCGGAGCACCGCCCCGGCGGGGGCCTGGCGCATGGTGAGGCTGGCGGTGGCGCGGTCGAAGGAGGAGAAGTAGGAACGTTCCCGCGGGCGGCCGAGGTTGGTCACCTCGAAGGCGTCATCGACGCGCTGGATGAAGCCGAGAAGGGCCGACGCGTCACCGTCGGCGATCAGGCGATCGCTGACCCGCCATTCGGTGGGGGAGATTTCGTTGATTCCGATGTCCCGGCCCTGCATATTGTTCATTGTCCTCGTCACGGTTGCTGCTTTTTTGATTTCGCGGCTTGTTGCGCGTGCGCCGGTGTCGGCCATCACTACCTCCGAGTCGAACTGAGATGACCAGTACACATTGTGAAATCGTGGCCCTCAAGGGGGTTGACTTGGCCCGCTTTCGAGGGGTAGTGATCAGGATCAGGCGGGTCGCCCCGCCCGCGTAGGCTGGGGGCATGATCGAACAGGTTTCCGAGATCTTCGACCCGACCCAGTGGCAGGATGTCGCGGGTTTCGACGCTCTCACCGACGTCACGTATCACCACGATCTGACCGGTCGGATCGCCCGGGTGGCGTTCAACCGCCCCGAGGTGCGGAACGCGTTCCGCCCGCACACCGTGGACGAGCTGCACGCGGCCCTGGAAGACGCGCGGATCAACCCCCGCATCGGCGTGGTGCTCCTGACCGGCAACGGACCGAGCCCGAAGGACGGCGGCTGGGCGTTCTGCTCGGGCGGCGACCAGCGTATCCGCGGCCGGGACGGCTACAAGTATGCCGAGGGCGAGACGGCGTCCGGCATAGACAAGGCGCGGGGCGGACGCCTGCACATCCTCGAGGTGCAGCGGTTGATCCGGTTCATGCCCAAGGTCGTCATCGCGGTCATCCCCGGCTGGGCGGCCGGCGGCGGGCACTCCCTGCACGTGGTCTGCGACCTCAGCATCGCCAGCGCCGAGCACGGCAAGTTCAAGCAGACGGATGCCGACGTCGGCTCCTTCGACGCCGGCTACGGCAGCGCCTATTTCGCCCGGCAGGTCGGGCAGAAGGCCGCGCGCGAGGTGTTCTTCCTCGCCCGCGAATACTCCGCGCAGCGCGCCCTCGAGATGGGGGCGATCAACGCGGTCGTGCCGCACGCCGAGCTCGAGGCCCTGGCGCTGGACTGGGCCCGCACCATCCTGACCAAGTCGCCCACCGCCATCCGGATGCTGAAATTCGCCTTCAATGCCGTGGACGACGGCCTGGTCGGCCAGCAGGTGTTCGCCGGGGAGGCCACCCGCCTCGCCTACGGCACGGACGAGGCCGTCGAGGGGCGCGACGCCTTCCTCGAGAAGCGCGACCCCGACTGGGGCCCGTACGACTGGCAGTTCTAGGCGGCCATGACCCGTGTGCTGCGGGTGGTCCCCGTCGGTGACCCGCTCGACCTGATGGAACCGCTGCGGCGCGCGCTGGCCAACAGCGACGACGCCGTGATGCCGGTGCCGGGGCCGGACCCCGAAACCGGGGCGCCGACCGTTCCGGGCGTGGGCGTGGGCGTGGTCGTGGGCGCGGACCGGGACCCGGCGCGGGTGCCACGCCAGGTGGCCGTGGTGATCGAGACCTCGGGGTCGACCGCGCGGCCCAAGCGCGTGATGCTCAGCACCGACGCCCTGCTCAGCAGCGCGGCGGCGTCCAGCGGGCGGCTCGGCGGCCCCGGCCAGTGGCTGCTGGCCCTGCCGGCGCACTACGTCGCGGGCGTGCAGGTGCTCGTGCGCTCCCTCGCCGCCGGCACGACGCCCGTGGTCCTGCCGGCCGGGCACTTCGATCCGGCGGTCTTCGCCGCCCATGCCGACCTGCTGACCGATCCGTCCCGCTTCACCTCGGTGGTGCCGGTGCAGCTGGCGCGGCTGGTCACAGCGGCCGCCGATGACCGTTTTCTCCGGGCCACGCTGCGCCGCTTCACCGGCATCCTGGTCGGCGGCCAGGCCCTGCCGCCGGGGCTGTTCGAGCGCGCGCGGGAACTCGACCTGAACCTCATCACCACCTACGGCTCCTCGGAGACCGCCGGCGGCTGCGTTTACAACGGGATTCCGATCGGCAACACCGAGGTGCGCTCGGTCGCCGGGCAGCTGGAGATCTCGGGTTCGGTGCTCGCGGAGGGCTACCTGGACGACCCGGAGCTCACCCGCGACCGCTTCGTCGACGTGCGCGGGGTGCGCTGGTACCGCACCGGCGACCTGGGCGAGGTGGACGACGCCACGGGGGTCGTGCGGGTGCTCGGGCGCATGGACAACGTGATCATCTCCGGGGGCGAGAAGGTGTCGCTGGACGCCGTGGAACGGATCGTGCGCGCACTGCCCGGCCTCGGCGAGGCCCAGGTGGTCGGGGTCGACGACCCGCAATGGGGGCAGGTCCCGGTGATCGTGCGGGACGGCGCTGCCGGGGCAGGGACCGGGCCGGGCGCGGATCCGGCCGCGCTCGCCCGAGCCGGCGAGGCGGTGGCATCCGTTCTGGGCCGTGCCGCCCGGCCCGCGCGGATCGTGACGGTGTCCGCGATCCCGCACCTCGCTTCCGGCAAACCCGACCGGCAGGCGCTCGGCCGGCTCCTGGACGATCTGCGCGGCGCGGGCGAACCCGGGCACGAGCGGGGGCACGAACCGGGTCGGTGACCCGTAAAATGGGCGCGTGACACAGAGAGCGCGGCCGGAACGGCCCACACAGCAGCGAGCGAACCGCCCGGCGTCCACGAAGACGCACGGCAAATCCGGCAATCCGGCACGCCAGAGCGCGGTGGCCGCGCGCGGACGGTCCGGTCCCGCCACGGCGGCGGACTGGGTGTCCGGGGCGCGCCTGCGCACGCTCCCGCTCGCCATCGCGCCCGTTGCCCTCGGCACGGGGGCGGCCATCGTCGCCAGCGGCCCCGGTGTCTTCCACCCGGTGCGCGCGGTGCTGGCCCTGGTGGTGGCCCTGTGCCTGCAGATCGGCGTGAACTATGCCAACGACTACTCCGACGGCATCCGTGGCACCGACGCCAACCGGATCGGGCCCGCCCGTCTGACCGGGAGCGGCGCAGCCACCCCGCGCAGCGTACTGACCGTGGCGCTGGCCTTCTTCGGCCTCGCCGCGCTGGCCGGCCTCACGCTCGTGGTGCTGACCGGGCAGTGGTGGCTGCTGCTGGTGGGCGCCACCGCCATCGTCGCGGCCTGGTTCTACACCGGGGGCCGCAAGCCGTACGGCTACTTCGGGCTGGGCGAGGTCTTCGTGTTCGTCTTCTTCGGCCTGGTCGCCACGATCGGGACCACGTTCGTGCAGGTCGGCACCGTGAACACGGAAAGCTGGCTGAGCGGCGTCGGGATCGGCCTGATCGCGATGGCCGTGCTGATGGTCAACAACCTGCGCGACCTGATGCCGGACAAGGCGTCCGGAAAACGCACCCTGGCGGTGCTGATCGGAAACCGGGCCGCCCGGATCGCGTTCTGCGTGTTCCTGCTGGTGCCGTTCGGGATCGCCGGGTTCTTCTGGTTGTTCTACCCGCTGGCCGGCTTCACGTTCTTCGTGCTGCTGCTGGCGCTGCCGGCCGCGGTGATCACGGTCACGGCGAAGACGTCGGCCGAGCTGATCCTGGTCTTGAAGCTGACCAGCTTCTCGGCCCTGGCCTACGGCGTGCTACTCGGCCTGGCGTTCGCGCTCTGACGCCTTGGGCGACTCCGACGCCTGTACTCTGGATGACTCCGACGCGGCGGCCGCTTCGGCGCGATCCAGCGAGGCGTCCTCCGAGGCGGCATCCGGGTGGATCACGTCCTTCTCCGGGTGTCGCGCCTGGTACAGGTCGAGGGCGACCTTCTCGCGCGGCTTGCGCAGCAGGATGTACGACAGGCTGACCCCGATCAGGGCAGCCAGACCCGTGGCCAGCCACCACTCGAACTGGAGGGTGAGCAGGACCGCGAGCGGAACGGCGAACAGGAGCACGCGGAGGACCGAGTAGGACAGCCAGGCGGGAACAGCTTTCATGCCTTCAGTTTAGGTCGCGGGCATGAACGATCACTCACCGATCTCACGGCTGAGCGCCCTAAACTATTTGCATGGTCCGCCTGCTGTTCGCCCTCGGTGTCGTCGTCGTCATCCTCACCATCTACACGCTGGTGGATTGCGCGCTGCTCCAACACTCCCGCGTGCGCGGGCTTCCGCGCTGGGTCTGGATCTTCGTCATCATCCTGATCCCCGTGATCGGGCCCGTGCTCTGGCTGCTGATCGGTCGTGGTCGCACGGGCGCCGGCCGGAACGGCGGCCGAATTGTGCGCTCCGTCGCCCCGGACGACGACATCGACTTCCTCAAGGGCCTCGACCGGGCCAAGTCAGAGCAGGAACACCTCCGGGCCCTCGAACAGGAACTCGCCGATCTCGACAAGGAGATCGGCACCCCGGATTCCCGGAACCCCGGCGGCCCCGGCCAGACCGGCGCCGGCGGGTTGGAACCGAAGAAGTCCGAACCAGGCGAAGGCGACCTGCCTGGCCGTCGGGATGCCTGAACGCGTCGCCAGCGGTAGCCCGGCCACGGACTTCAGCGTCGCCCTCCTGGGCGAGTTCGTGCGCCTCGGGCTCCGTGATGTGGTGCTCAGCCCCGGCGCCCGGTCCCAGGCCCTCGCGCTCGTCTGCGCCGAGCTGGAGCGGATCGGCCTGATCCGGCTGCACGTGCGCATCGACGAGCGGGGCGCCGGCTTCCTGGCGCTCGGGCTCGCGGTCGAGTCCGGACTGCCCGCCCTGGTCATCTGCACCTCCGGCACGGCCGTGGCCAACCTGCATCCCGCCGTGCTCGAGGCGCATCACTCCGGGGTGCCCATGATCCTGCTCACGGCCGACCGGCCGAGCGAGCTGCGCGGCATCCGTTCGAACCAGACCACCGTGCAGCCCGGCCTGTTCGGCGTGGCCACCCGCCTGTGCGTCGACATTCCGGCGCCCGATGGGGCGGCCGAAGAGCACGCGGTGGCCGTGGCCCTGGCCCGGCAGGCGACGGATGCGGCAACCGGCGCGTTCTCGGCCGACCCGGGTCCGGCGCAGCTGAACCTGGCGTTCCGGGAGCCCCTGTCGGCCCCGGTGGTTCTCACCCCCGAGGAGATTCTCGAGCACCCGGCCGGTGAACCTGCTGCTGAACCGCCTGCTGAAGCTGCCTCGGTTCCTGCCTCCGTTCCTGCTCCTGCCCCTGCTCCTGCCCGGGCGGACGACCGGTCGGTGCCGGTCGTCGTGGTCGAGGCCGGCCCGCGCACGGTGGTGATCGCGGGTGCCGGGGCGGGTGCTGCGGCCGAGGAACTCGCTCGCGCCGGCGGCTGGCCCCTGCTGGCAGAGGTGTGCAGCGGCGCCCGGTTCGGGCCGAACCTCGTGGCCGTCTACCGGGAGCTGCTGAACGCATCGGACCTGGGCGCACGGATCGAACGCGTGATCGTGTTCGGCCACCCCACCCTCAGCCGCGAGATCCCGGCCCTGCTCAAGCAGGACGGCGTGGACACCATCGTGGTCGCTCCGACGGGCGCCGAGTGGTTCAACCCCGGGCACCGCGTGCGTGTCTTCGCCCGCGCGGCCAGTGTGCCGGAGGAGACGGCGCAGGCGGCCCAGCGCCCGGAAGCACGGGAATGGCTCGGCCGCTGGGTCATGGCCAGCCGCCACCTGCTGGCCGTCCAGGTCGCACGGGATGCGACCCCGATCGGCGAACGCGGCATCACCCGGCAGGAGCTCGCCGCCATGCGCGCTCCGATCAGCCGGCCGATGCTCGTGGACGCCGTGTGGCGTGCCTCCTGGCCGCACGACCGGCTCGTGTTCGGGGCGTCACGGCTGATCCGCGAGGCCGACCGCCGGGTTCCGGGCAAGAAGATCTCCGCCCACTCCAACCGCGGCCTGGCCGGCATCGACGGCACCGTGGCCACGGCCGTCGGCATCGCGCTGGCCAGCCAGACCGGACCGACGCCGCAATCCACCGGAGTCACCCGGCTGCTGCTCGGCGACCTGACCCTGCTGCACGACGTCGGATCCCTCCTCCTCTCGCCGGGCGAGGCCCTGCCTCGCCTGCAGGTGATCGTGGGCAACGACGGCGGCGGCACCATCTTCGACGGTCTCGAGGTGGCCGGATCCGCCCGGGCCGAATCCGTCAACCGGGTGCTCTTCACCCCGCAGAAGATCGACCTGGCGAACCTGGCCGCGGCCTACGGCTGGTCCTATGGCCTGGCCGCGACCCGCAGTGACCTCGAGCGGGCCCTCACCGCGCCGCATGCCGGGCCGAGCCTCCTCGAGGTGCCGCTGACTCGCTGATCGGTTTCGTCGGCCGAGTCGCCTGAGTCGCCGCGCCGCCTTGCTGCTGGCGTGCGCGAGCCTGCCGAGCCAGACTGGAGGTGACGAAGGGGCGCACCGTGGGCGGACACAATGAGAAAATTTGGACGGACGATCCGAGGGAGCGGCTGCGAGTCACCGCCGGATTCCGGCTCGCCGACGTCGACCCCGGCGGCACGCCCGGCTTCGCGGGGGTGGGGCAGAAGAACGCCGACGCCGCCCTCGACGCCGGGGTCGGCGAACTCTCAAACCTGCAGGAGATGCTGTTCGCGAACAGCCGGTCCGGCGACCCGCTCCGGGTGCTCCTCGTGTTGCAGGCCATGGACACGGCCGGCAAAGGCGGGATCGTGCGCCACGTCGTCGGCTCTGTCGATCCGCAGGGCGTCCGTCTGTCCGCCTTCAAGGCTCCCACCGAGGAGGAACGCGCCCACGACTTCCTCTGGCGGGTGCGCAGGCGACTGCCCGAGGTCGGCCTGATCGGGGTGTTCGACCGTTCACACTACGAGGACGTGCTGGTCGGCCGGGTGCGCGCGCTGGCCTCGCCCGCCGAGATCGAGGACCGCTACGAGAAGATCCGGCAGTTCGAGAACGAACTCGTCGGCCAGGGCACCACGATCATCAAGGTCATGCTGCACATCGGCTCGGACGACCAGAAGGAACGCCTGGCCGAGCGGCTGGAACGGCCGGACAAGCACTGGAAGTACAACCCCGGCGACGTCGACGAACGGATGCGATGGGACGCCTATATGGACGCCTACCAGATCGCCCTTGAACGCACGTCGACCTCGGCGGCGCCGTGGTTCGTGGTGCCGGCGGAGAAGAAATGGTACGCCCGGCTGGTCGTGCAGCACCTTCTGATCGACGCCCTGCAGCGCCTCGACCTGACCTGGCCGGCCGCCACGTTCGACGTCGCCCAGGAGAAGGCTCGCCTGGCCGCCACCTGACCCGAGAATCCCCTAACGGGCGCCAATGCGGCCAAAACGTCGGTATAGCCCAACCCATGCCGGCGTTTTGCCCGCACTCGCGGGCCTGGGGGTCGCCTGGGGGTCGCCGGGGGCGAGGGGGGAGGGGGAACGGGCTAGCCGAAGGCCTCGACGACGGGGCGGAACTTCATCCGGGTCTCGGCGAGCTCGCGGTCGGGCTCCGAGTCGAGCACGATGCCGCAACCGGCGTAGGCGGTGACGTCGCCGGTGGGGCTGACCTGGGCGCAGCGCAGCGCGATGGCCCACTCGCCGTCGCCGTCCGCGCCGACCCAGCCGACCGGTCCGGCGTAGCGGCCCCGGTCGAACGGCTCCAGCTCGCGGATCAGGGCGAGGGCCGTCTGCGTGGGGGTGCCGGCGACCGCGGCGGTGGGGTGCATGGCCGCGATCAGGTCGAGCGAGTTCGATCCGTCGCTCAGGGTGCCCTCGACATCCGTGGCCAGGTGCCAGAGGTTCGGCAGCTTCACCGTGAACGGGATCTCACTCGTGGTGAGGTGCGAGGTGTGCGGCCGGAGTGAGGCGAGCACGCTCTGCACGGCGAACGCGTGCTCGTCGCCGTCCTTGGTGGAGGTGGCCAGCTGAAGGGCCGCCTCGAGGTCGGACGCGGCATCCGCGCCCCTGGACACGGTGCCGGCGAGCACGCGGGCGTTCACCTCGCCGTGATCGGCGCGGATCAGCGTCTCCGGGCTGGAGCCGACGAGGCCGTCGACGGCGTAGGACCAGCAGTCGGGGTAGCCCAGCGCGAGCTCGCTCACGGCCCGGCGCAGGTCGGACTCGGCGGGCAGCCGCCCGACCAGGTCACGGGCCAGCACGACCTTGTTCAGGTCGCCCGCCGCGATCCGGCCCACGGCCTCGCCGACCGCCCGGCGATACCCGTCGGGCGTCAGCGCGCCGGGGAGCAGGGAGATCCGGTACTCGTTGCCCAGGGGGTGCAGGCCGAGCGGGATCGCCGGCCGCGTCGTGCCGGTGGGCCAGACGCGGGTCACCCAGCAGAGGCCGTTCTCGCGGCCGACGATGACCTGCGGCACGATCAGCACGCTGGTCTGGGCCGAGGTGTCGTCGAAGGCGAACGCGCCGAACGCCAGCAGGCCGGTGCCGGTGCGGGCGAGCGGGTCGGTCACGGTCGCAGCGGCGACGACCTCGCGCCAGGCTGCTGCGGCATCCTCGAACCGGGTGGGACCGGAGAATTCGAGCCGCAGGGCCGTGCCGATGCCGGCCAGCCCCTGGTTGCGGCGCATCCAGAGCAGCGGGTCGTGCGAGTCGAGCAGAAGAATGAGTTGGCGGATGTCGGCGAGGGGGGTGGTTTCAACCGTTAAGGCCTGAGCATTCACGTCCTCAGCCTAGGCCAGCCGGTCTGGATGCCTGCCGAGTCCGGGGCAACCTAGACTGAGGGAGTGAGTAGAGCAGACCTCAATAAGCAGCCCGAGCAGGTCGCTGCCATGTTCGATCAGGTCTCCACCCATTACGACCGCACGAATGCGGTGTTGTCGGTCGGAAACGCGGCCCTGTGGCGGATGGCCGCGACCCGCGCCGTGAACCCGAAGCGCGGCGAACGCATCCTCGACATCGCCGCCGGCACCGGCACCTCCAGCGTCGCGCTGACCAGGACCGGCGCGCACGTCGTGGCCGCCGACTTCTCCGAGGGCATGATCAACGTCGGCCGTGAACGCCACGCGGGCAACCCCCAGGTTGAATTCGTGCAGGCGGACGCCACCGCCCTTCCCTTCGCCGACAACGAGTTCGACGCCGTGACGATTTCGTTCGGCCTGCGCAACGTGGTCGAGCCGAAGAAGGCGCTGGCCGAGTTCTACCGGGTGACCAAGCCCGGCGGCCGCGTCGTGATCTGCGAATTCTCCACCCCGCCGTTCGCGCCGATCCGGGCCGGCTATTTCGCCTACCTCAATCACGTCATGCCTCTTGTCGTCAAGCTCGCCTCGTCGAACGCCGAGGCGTACGACTACCTCGGCGAGTCGATCGCGGCCTGGCCCGACCAGTCGACCCTGAGTGCCTGGCTGCGCCATGCCGGCTACGATGCCGTCGCCTACCGCAATCTGACGCTCGGTATTGTGGCCCTGCACCGCGGCGTCAAGCCGGCGGATGCCGCGGCCGTAACGTCCTGATTCCTCCCAGAACCCATCGATAGGCTGACAGAGTGAAACCGAGCCTCCCCCTGTTCCGTCGCGGCTCCTCCGTGACGAGCCAGCTCGGCCTCAGCGACCGGATCTTCTCGAGCGCGAAGGACCGTGGCCTGGCCGCCGGCATCGACGCCGGCCTCGAGCAGGTCGAGGCGAGCCTGCTCGGCGAAATCGTCTTCACGGATGAGATCGCCAACGTCACCACCCGCTACCTGCTGAACGCGGGCGGCAAGCGCGTGCGCCCGATGCTCGCCCTGCTCACCGCGCACCTCGGCAACGGCAATCTCGCCGACGTGGTGACCGCGGCGACGGCCATCGAGATCACCCACCTGGCCTCGCTGTACCACGACGATGTGATGGATGACGCGGACCAGCGCCGCGGTGTGCCGAGCGCCCAAATCGTCTGGGGCAACTCGGTCGCCATCCTGACCGGGGACCTGCTCTTCGCCCGCGCCAACCAGCTGATGGCACGGCTGGGAGAGCGGGCCATCCGTTTGCAGTCCGACACCTTCGAACGACTCGTGCTCGGCCAGCTGCACGAAACGGTCGGCCCGCGCGCCGACGAAGACGCCGTCGAGCACTACATCCAGGTGCTCGCCGACAAGACCGGGTCCCTGATCGCCTGCGCCGCGCAGGCCGGGATCATCTTCTCGGACGCGCCGGACGAATTCGAGCAGCCGGTGATCCAATTCGGCGAGCGGATCGGCGTCGCCTTCCAGCTCATCGACGATGTGCTCGACCTCTCGCCCCAGCCGCTGGAGACCGGCAAGGTGCCCGGCACCGACCTGCGCGCCGGCGTCGCGACGCTGCCGCTGCTGCGCCTGCGCGAGCGGGCCCAGCACGATGCGGCGGCCGCGGCACTGCTCGAACGCCTCGAACGGGACGTGATGACCAGCAACAGCGCCGTCTCCGAGGCCGCCGACTCGGCGATCACCGCCCTGCGCGAGCACGACGTGACCGCCCAGACCCTCTCCGAGGCGCACGGCTGGGCCCACGAGGCCGTCGAGGCGCTCGCCCCCCTGCCCGACGGCTCGGTCAAGAAGGCCCTCACCCGTTTCGCCGACACGATCGTGGAACGATCCAGTTAGAAAGGCTCCCATGACCAAGTTGCGATTGGCCATTGTCGGCGCGGGACCCGCGGGGATCTATGCCGCCGACATCCTGCTCAAGGCGGAACGGAACTTCGACGTCTCGATCGACCTGTTCGACCACCTGCCGGCGCCCTACGGGCTCGTCCGCTACGGCGTCGCCCCCGACCACCCCCGCATCAAGGGCATCATCACCGCCCTGCGCGATGTGCTCGACCGCGGCGACATCCGCGTCTTCGGCAATGTGCGGTTCGGCATCGACATCACCCTCGACGACCTGAAGAAGCACTACAACGCCGTCATCTTCGCGACCGGCGCCGTGCACGACGCCGACCTGAGCATCCCGGGCATCGACCTGGAGGGCTCCTACGGCGCCGCCCGGTTCGTGAGCTGGTTCGACGGCCACCCCGACGTGCCCCGCACCTGGCCGTTGGAGGCGAAGGAGGTCGCCGTGATCGGCAACGGCAACGTGGCGCTGGACGTCTCGCGCATTCTGGCCAAGCACGCCGACGATCTGCTGAGCACCGAGATCCCGGCCAATGTGTACGAGGGCCTGAAGGCCTCGCCGGTGACGGATGTGCACGTGTTCGGCCGTCGCGGACCGACCTCGGTCAAGTTCACGCCACTGGAACTGCGGGAGCTGGGCGAGCTGCGCGACGTCGACATCGTCGTCCACGACGAGGACTTCGACTACGACGATGCCGCCCGCGACGCCGTCGCCAGCAACAAGCAGGTCTTCG
This sequence comes from Cryobacterium sp. TMT2-10, assembly GCF_004403075.1. Lineage (NCBI taxonomy): Bacteria > Bacillati > Actinomycetota > Actinomycetes > Micrococcales > Microbacteriaceae > Cryobacterium > Cryobacterium sp. TMT2-10. The sequence goes on from NZ_SOGW01000098.1 coordinate 63,033, forward strand.
TGATCGACAAGATCCTGAACAAATGGCGCGAGCGTCCGGCGGGCACCGCCAGCCGCCGGCTGCACCTGCACTTCTTCGCCAAGCCCCTCGAGATCGTCGACGACGGCACCGGCCGGGTCGGGGCCATCCGCTTCGAGCGCACGGCCCCCGACGGGCAGGGCGGCGTCGTCGGCACCGGCGAGATCCGCGAACTGCCGATCCAGGCCGTGTACCGCGCCGTCGGCTACTTCGGGTCGCCCCTGCCGGGCGTGCCGTTCGACAAGAAGCACGGCGTGATCCCCAACCGGGAGGGCCAGGTGCTCTGGAAGGGTGACCCGTCGTTCGGTTCGAAGGGCGCCAACACGCAGATGTACGGCGTCTACGCCACCGGCTGGATCAAGCGCGGCCCGGTCGGGCTGATCGGCCACACCAAGTCCGACGCCATGGAGACCGTGCGTCACCTGATCAACGACCTCGGAAACTGGTGGCGCCCGGAGTCCCACTCCGAGGAGAGCATCGTCGAACTGCTCGACGAGCGCGGCATCCAGTACACGAACCTCGACGGCTGGCACCGGCTCGACCAGCATGAGCTCGCGCTCGGCGCCGCAGAGGGCCGCGTGCGCGTCAAGGTCGTGCCGCGTGACGAGATGGTCGAGATCTCCCGCGGCGAGGGCTGACCCGCTCCTAACGAATTCGACGGAGATCCTGCGGTAAAAACACCCTCTTCGGGGTTTTCGGGCCGCAATCGGCAAAATCTCCGTCGAATTGGTGAGCGCGGCGGCGGGGGTGGGGCGCCGGCGGGCCGGAGGTGGCGGGTGGCGGTGGCCGGGTGCCCGGTGCCGGGGCGGCGAGAGGAGGGCGGCGGCTCGGTGGCTAGCGGAAGTTGACGAACTGCAGGGCGACGTCGAGGTCCTTGCCCTTGAGCAGGGCCATCGTGGCCTGCAGGTCGTCGCGGCTCTTCGAGCTGACCCGCAGCTCGTCGCCCTGGATCTGGCTCTTGACGCCCTTGGGGCCCTCGTCCCGGATGATTTTGTTGATCTTCTTCGCGTTCTCCTGGTCGATGCCGGCCTTCATCGAGGCCTCGATCCGGAATTCCTTGCCGGAGGCGAAGGGATCGCCGGCGTCGAGGCTGCGCAGCGAGATGCCGCGCTTGATCAGCTTCGACTCGAACACCTCGAGGATCGCCTTGACCCGCTCCTCGGAGTTGGCCTTCATGAGCACCTTCTCCCCGCTCATCTCGATCGAGGCGCCGACGTTCTTGAAGTCGTAGCGCTGCGCGACCTCTTTATGCGCCTGGTTGAGGGCGTTGTCGACCTCCATCGGGTCGACCTTGCTGACGATGTCGAACGTTGAGTCTGCCATGCCTGCAATAGTACCCAGTGGGCGACTATTCGCCCGGTCGGGCCGCGCTCGAAGGCGCGGCCCGACTCGGCTGGCGGCGCGGGTGACGCGAAAACCGGCTGGCCTCAGACCTCGACAGCGAGTTCGTAGACCTCCCCTGTCGGGTGGCCGGCCTTCTCGTGGACACGCATGACCGCCTCCTTCGAGGGCCCGGTGGACAAGCAGAACACCTTGCCCGACTCGGGATCAAGCCAGGCTTTCTCGAAGGTCATGCCCTCCTCGTCCTGAATCGCGACGTCGGCCGCGTGCGCTTCGGCCAGCTGTTCCTTTGTGACCCCGACGAATCCGTCGTGCACGTCCATGAATCGTGGCATTTGATGCAACCTTTCTCTCGTGTTGGGCCCAGCGTGTGCAGATGCGACGAGTCAAGCATCGGTTGTTCCACTGATCAAGGCGAGAGGGCGGGTTCCGGACTGACCGGATGGCCCGCGAGCGTTGGACTGCCGGGGTTATTCGCCGGGCCGGGCGGTGGTCGAGCGCACGACGAGCTCGAACGGCATCGGGGTGTTCAGGGACGACAACCGGTTCTGGCCGGGGCGCAGCCGGTCCAGCAGGATCTCCACGGCCTTCTCTCCCTGCCCCTGCGGGAACTGCGCGATCGTGGTCAGACCGAAGAACTCGGCGAGATCGTAATCGTCGACCCCGATCACGGAGACGTCCCGCGGCACGACGAGGCCCAGGTCGCGGGCGGCGAGGATGCTGCCGATCGCCATCTCATCGGACGCCGCGACGATCGCGGTCGGCCGGTCGTAGGGGCTGCCCAGGAGCTGCTTGGCCGCCTGGTACCCGCCGCCCATGGTGAAGTCAGCGGCCTGGAAGAGGGCCGGGTCCGGCACGACGCCGGCCTCGGCCAGGGCCTGTTCGTAACCGACCCTCCGGTTCGTCGGCAGGTGGAAGTCCAGGTCGAGGTCCTTGTTGCCGCCGATGTGGGCGATGCGGGTATGGCCGAGAGCGAGGAGATGCTCGGTCGCGAGCCGCGCGATGGCGACGTCGTCGACGGTCAGGGTACGCACGCCCTCGATCGGGCCGCCGATGCCGACGAGCGGCTTCTGCAGCGCATGCAGGCGGGCCACCTCGTCCTCGGTGAGTTCGAGCGAAATGGCGATCACGGCATCCACTCTCTGGCGCAGCAGGAAGTGCTCGAACACGCTGCGGCGCTCGGCCTCTCCGCCGGTGAGACTGTAGAGGGTGAGGTCGTAGCCGCCCCGCAGCAGGGCCTTCTGGGCGCCCTCGACGACGCTGGAGAAGAACCAGCGGTTGAGGAACGGAACCACGACGCCGATGTTCTTCATCCGGCCCGACGCGAGGCTCGAGGCGGTGGAGGAGACGACATAGCCCAGCTCATCGGCCGAGGCTTCCACCTTGAGCCGGGTCGACGGGGATACATGCCCGTTGCCGCTCAGGGCGCGCGAAACGGTGGCGGTGGAGACTCCCGCGTGCCGAGCAACCTCGTCGATGCCGACCATTGGGTTCCTTAAGTAAGTGACAAACAGGCCTTCTCTGATCTTATCCACCAGCCGATCAGTGCCGGGTGCGGGGGCTGATTTCTTACTGGGGACAAAAACCTTGTATTCTATTCGAGCGTCTCCGGTCACGTGTTCTTCATATGGTCGGGTGCGCATTGGCAAGTTACCCAAGTGGCCAAAGGGATCTGACTGTAAATCAGCCGTCTTAGACTTCGGGGGTTCGAATCCCTCACTTGCCACTCTTTCTTCCGCACGCCGTAGCGTTGAGCCATGACAACTCCTGGCTCAACCGAATTGCTGCGTCTCGCCCAGGACGCCGCGCTCGCCGCGGGGGAGCTGGCCGCCCGGCGCCGAGCCGAGGGCGTTCAGATCGCCGCGTCCAAGTCGTCCCCGGAAGACATCGTCACGAAGGCGGACCGGGAGACGGAAACGCTCATCCGCCGGCTGCTGGCCGCGGCGCGGCCGGATGACGGATTCTTCGGCGAGGAGTCGGAGGCGACGCCGGGCACATCCGGGCTCACCTGGGTGGTCGACCCGATCGACGGCACCGTCAACTACCTCTACCGGATCCCCGCCTGGGCGGTCAGCATCGCCGTCGTCGAGGGAGACCCCGATCCGGCCACGTGGCGAACGCTCGCCGGTGCGGTGCGGAACCCGTCCGGCGACGAGCTGTTCAGCGCGTCCGTCGGCGCCGGCGCCTGGCTGGGCGAGAGCCGGCTGCGGGTGCCGACCGCGGCGCCGGTGCCGCTGGCCTTGCTGGGCACCGGATTCTCTTACCGGGCGGACGAGCGGCTGCGGCAGGCGGACGTGGTGCGGGGCCTGATCGGCCGGGTGCGGGACATCCGTCGCATCGGCGCCGCGTCGCTCGACCTGTGCTCGGTGGCGGCGGGCCGTCTGGACCTCTACTACGAGCGCGGGCTCAAGCCCTGGGATCACGCGGCGGGCGCGCTGGTGGCCCGGGAGGCCGGGGCCCGCGTCGGCGGCTTCGGGGCGGACCGGGAGGGAATCGACCTGGTGATCGCGGGCGCCCCTGACCTCTACTCGGCGCTCGAGCCGATCCTGGCCGACCTGTTCGGCGAGTTCATGGATGGCGACCGGCGGCCCTGACCGGTAGCGCCCGGCACCCCTCCCAGCCCCGGAAAGACGGGGGAGGTGAGCCGTCTCGACGGCTCGTGGGCAGGCGGTCGAGACGGATGCTTGCCCCCCCGCTTTCGGGTGTCATTCCGTCTCGCGGAATGGGTGATTCGGCCTTCTGTTGGTAGCGTGTAGTGATTCGTTACTTTTGCAGTGGCCGAAAAGACTACTGTGACTCCGCCCCCGCGCCGAAAGATCTGCCTTTTGCTCCCTCACTCTTCAACATCGGCTGCACCTTCGCCCGATGCGAGTGACCCCGCGAAGAAGCACCTTACGCGTCGCGAGTTGCGCGAACGCGATGCGCGCGATCGCGCGCGGGCGTCGCGCGAGGCTGTCGCTGCCGCGCCCCTCATCGCCGCACCGGTCGAGCTCGTCGAAGCCGCCGTTCCGGACGCTGAGCCGCTCGAGAGCGTGGAAGTCCCCGCTGCGGACGAGCTCGTGCCGGAACCGGCCATGGAAGCCGCCGCGCCCGGTGTCGAGCGACTGCAGGCTCCCGTTTCGGCCGTGACCACGGCAACGGCGATCCCCTTCCCCACCCGCGCCCAGCTGCGCGCCGACCAGCCCCGCGAGCGCCCGGCCCGGGTTCGCCGCGCCCCGGCCTCCGAACGTCTGGCTCCGGCGGCCCGCGCGCGGGCCG
>NZ_SOGW01000036.1:0-6669 GCF_004403075.1 Cryobacterium sp. TMT2-10
CAGTTCCGGCGGGACCGAGTAGCGGTTGCCGCGCCAATCGATCAGCGCCTGCCGTGTCGCGGTGCGTTGCTCGGTCACCACCACCGGGAACAGCGTCGGTGGCAAGGGTTTGAGCCGTTCCGCGGCGAACATGACCGCGGCCGTCGTTGACCCGTCGCGGCCCTCGCGGCGCCGACCGTCTTGCCCGGTCGCGAAGACGGTCAGGCGTTGCTGGGCTTGCTCGAGGGTGACGTCGTCGGGGAGGTTGCGCCACCACCGCTGCGCGGCGGTGTGGTTGTTCTTCTCGACCACGCCCTTGCGGTTGCCCGACCGGGGCCGGCAGGCCACGACGGTGACGGCGTGGTGCTTGGAGAACGCGGCGAACATCGGCGTCAGATCACTCGTCCCGGCCTTCAGCACGGTGCTCATCCGGTCGAACCGCCAAGACTTCGTCACCCCACCGAGCAGCCCCAACAGCACCGTCATCGCCGCCAGCAGGTGGGGCAGGTCCATCGACGGGGAAATCACCGCCCGCCAAACCCCCGAGTGCGCCAGCGAACCCACGAGCACGAAGGCACGTTTGGTCGGGAACGCCCACCCGGCGGGCGCGTCGGGCAGCTCGACCCAGTCGAACTGAGTCTCCTCGCCGGGCGGGTGCTCGATGATCGCGTTGGGCCGCCGGGTCACGTGCGCGCAGGCGGTGCAGGCCGGCCGCAAGCTCCGGTCTCGGATCTGGCGGGTCAGGGTTTGATACGACCCCTCGAAGCCCAGCGGGACGAGCTCGTCCAGCAGCGTCGCCGCCCAGAGATGCGGGTCCTCCGTCAGCCTCGCGGTGACGTAGTCGATGAACGCGTCGAACGGGTCCGGGGCGGCGCGTTGACGCACTCCCGGGGTGCGTTGTCCGGCCAGATAGGCGCGGATGGTCTTACGGTCGTGGTCGGTGCGGCGGGCGATCTCACTGATCGTCATCCCTTGCCGTTTGAGCGCGTGGATGTCCACGTCGTCCTCCTCTGAAAGCATAGGAGCAGGGCCTTTCTCGAGCTGGTGCGTGGTCGAAGACCATCAGCATCGAGGAAGGCCCGCTTCTATGTGCGGAAGCGACCCGGAGTGGGGAATTTCAGTGAGCAGAACTGGGGAATTTCAGTGAGCGCCGTCACAGACGCAGACGGACCTCACGCCCGTCGTCGATCGAGTCCGGCGGCAAGTTCAGAATGCTCTCCCGCCTGACGACTACATCAACCTCATCCGACTGCTCGCCCGATTCACCGTAGCGCTGTGATCGCCAGCACCTAAGCAACGGTTCGTCAGCGGGACGTCCACGGACGTAGGTTGGCTACAATTCGCCGAAGTTCCGGAGTCTCGGGGGAGTGGCGTTTGGGAATGGCTGGCCGACGCCGTGGGCCCTGGCATTGGGGTCATGAACCAGCTCAGGAGCCCCCGTTGAGGCTGCGCCGACGCTGGGCCTCAGCCGACGAGCCGGCGTAGCTCGCGCACGGCCGCAGCCACCTCGTCGACCGGAGCGCGCGACTGCACCAGCCGCTCGACAACCGCGGCCTGCTCCGATCCGGGCCGGCGGTAGCTGCCCAACGCGCCGACGAGCTTGTGGGCGGCGGACTCGGCCTCGTCGGCCAGCACATCACCCGAGCGGTCTCCACCTCCGGCCTCGACGTACCGCTCGAGTGCCGCGACGCGCTGGTCGGCGAGGTACCCGTACCGCTCCCACATCTCGGCGAGGAAACCGTCGACCGCGTCGGTCACGGTCCCCATCCCAGCGACTCGGACACCAGACGCGGCAGCTCCATCGGGTCGAAGGGCTTCGCCAGCACGCCACGCACGCCCTCGGCCAGCCACCGCTCTCGCTCGGTGGCATCGGCCCGGGCCGTGAGCAGGAGTACCGGGATGTCGCGGGTGCGCGGGTCGGCCTGCAGCAGCGCATACGTTGTCGGGCCGTCGACGCGGGGCATCATAACGTCGAGAAGGACCGCGTCCGGCTGGGACGAGGCAACTATATCCAGCGCCTCCATACCGGAAGACGCCTCGATCACCCGCAGGCCACCGACTCGCTCAAGGCTGAGTCGGGCGACTGCGCGGATGTCCGGCTCGTCGTCGACGACGAGCACGCAGCGCGTCACGTCTCCTCCTTGCGCCGGAGGGGGCCGGGCCACGGCTCGTTCCGCGGCCTGCGCTGCGGCAGCACGACCGTGAACGTGGAGCCATGCCCGAGGATGCTGTCGACGTCGATGCGGCCGCCGTGCGCATGCACGATGCTTTGGCAGATGGCGAGCCCGAGGCCGCTGCCCTGCTTCTCGCGGGCGTCGCTCACGTCGACCTGCGCGAAGCGCTCGAAGATCTGCTCGACCCGGTCGGGCGGGATGCCACGGCCCTTGTCGCACACCTCGAAGCGGATCTCACCCTCTCGCATCCGGGCGGTGACGCGGACCGCGCTGCCGGAGTGGCTGAAGCGGACGGCGTTGCCCAGGAGGTTGACGAGCACCTGGGCGAGTCGGTCGGCATCGCCCCAGCAGATGTCGTCGGAGGTCTCCTGCTCCAGTCGGACGCCGGCCTGAGCGGCCATCCCTTCTACGGCTGCGAGCGCCAGCGCGACTAGGTCGCTCAGCCGGTGAGGACGGCGCACGACGTGCATGTGCCCCGCGGACAGGCGCTCGAGATCGAGGATGTCGGCCACGAGCCGACCGAGGCGGTCGGTGTTGGTGAGGGCGATGTCGACAAGCGACTGCACCTCGGGCGGCAGTTCGGCGACGACCCCGGCAGCGAGGAGGCCGAGCGAGCCGCGCATCGAGGTCAGCGGGGTGCGCAGCTCATGGCTCACCACCGAGACGAACTCGTCCTTGAGCCGCTCCACCTCCCGCCGCTGGCTGACGTCTTGGAAGACCAGCACTGCGCCAGCTGTCCGGTCGTCCTGCCGCAACGGCGCAAACGAAAGCTGCACCAGGAAGACCTCACCGTCCTGCCGACGGAAGGCGTCGTCCACGCCGACGAGCATCTGCTCGTCGCGCAGCGCCGCGCCGAGCGCACAGTCGTCGTCGCTGCACGAGCTGTCCTGGGGGTGCAGCAACTCGTGCAGCGGCTGGCCAAGCAGTTTTTCGGCCGGTGCCGCGAGCAGGTCGCACGCCGCGGGGTTGACGAGCGCCAGCCGGCCCTCCCCGTCCGTCGCGCAGATCCCGTCGCCCGCCGAACGCAGTACGGAGTCTGTGAGCCGCTGTGCCAGCTCAGCGGCAGCCAGCCGGCGCTGCACCTCCTCAGCGCCGAGCTCGAGCTCGGCCCAGGCGGACATGTCGGCCAGGACTTCCAGGTCCGCGCGGCTCCACGTGCGCGGCACGACGTCGAAGGCGCATAGCGTTCCCACAGCCTGCCCGTCCCAGCGCAGCGGGTAGCCGGCGTAGGCGCGCAGGCGAGGAGGGCCGACGACGAGCGGATTGTCACAGAATCGCGGGTCCGTGGATGCGTCGCCGACGAGCACCGGGGCGTCGTCCACGACGACGAAGTGGCAGAACGACGCGTCGTGATCCAGCGCGGGGTCGGTCTGTCCGGTGCAGGCCACGACCCACAGCCGCGTCTCGTCGACGAGATTGATGTAGACCACCGGCACGTCCAGCAGATGCTTCGCACGATCCACGATCCGGCGGAAGCGCTCCTGGCCCGGCTGGTCGAGCAGCCCTAGCGCCCGCAGCGCCTTGACGCGGGTGTGCTCGCGTGAGGTGGTCACGACGTACGGCTTGGGGAAGTCGTGTGGTGGGGCAGTGGCGGCGGGACCAGCGGCTCGTCCGCCGGGTGCTCGGGGTCGTTGGCCGCTGGACCGACAGCCGGCGCGGTGAGTCCGCCCTCCGGCGCCCCCCCCTGTCCCGGCGGCCCGGGGCGTCACCTTCCAGGCCTTCTCGCGCATGGCTTGCTTCACCTGCGCGACGCGTGCGATGACGTTCTTGTACTCGGTGTAGAAGACCGAGGCAACCACGAGGTACAGCCAAAACCACGCCGTGCGGGAGCGGATCTCCGGATCGGCCTGGCGATACGCGAACAACGTCTGCCACGGCCCGACGCTGAGCGTGAAGATGGTCGTGAGGACGAACACCGGGACGAACCAGTCGAGGTGCTGCGGCCCGCCGGCGCGATGGGCGTAGAAGGCGATGAGCGGGAACATTTGGACGCTCAGCCAGGGGTAGACCTCGCGCCAGCCCAGCAGGAAGAAGAAGCCGAACCGCTGTCTGGGCGTGAGCCCGGGGTTGCGCAGCGCCCCGAAGAGGTGGCCCAGGGACACCTGGAACCACCCTTGCGCCCAGCGCATCCGCTGGTTCCACAGTGCCTGCAGCGTCGTCGGCGCCAACTCGCGGCTGATGAGGTACGGGTCGGAGCCGATCCGGTAGCCGGCTTCGACGACCCGCAGGGCAGAGTCGATGTCCTCGGTGAGCATCGAGCCGCGGAAGCGCGTCTCGCGCAGCAGCTGCGTGCGCCAGTAGCCGTTTGACCCGCCGAAGATGCCGAACTGGTGCAGCTTCGCCCGGCCGGGGTGGCTGACTGCGTAGATCATCTCGAACTCGACCGCTACGGTGCGCGCCACCCAGGAGGCGTCGCCGTTTCGTACCACCGGATGGCCCTGCACGACGTCGTACCCATCGGCCATCCAGCGGTAGGCGCGCACGAAGCTGTCTGCCGCGGGCAGGTGGTCGGCATCGAAGACACCAGCGAACTCACCAGTGACGATCTGCAGGGCGGCGTTGACGTTCTGCGCCTTGGACGTGCTCCCCTCCACCTTGAGCAGAGTGAAGCGCGTCTCGCGCTGCGCGAGCTCGCCGAGGACGCGCTCTACCGGGAGCGGGACGGGCGAGTTGTAGGCAAGCACGACCTGCAGGTCGCCGGGGTAGTTCACCCCCAGGAAGGCCTCGACGGTCTCCAGGACGGTCGCGGCCTCATTCGGCAGGTACGCCGCGATGACGGCACTCGCAGGCGGGTACGCCGGACCTCCGTCCTGCTCCTCTGGTGCGGGAGGCGGCTGCGCCGGGTTCAGGGCGAGCAGTCCTTCGACCCAGATCGCGATCCCTGTCACCAGCAGCGAGAAGACGACGACGAGGTAGGCGAACGGTGTGATGTCGAAACCCGCGCGGTCAGCCAACAGGTAGACGAAGTACGGCAGCACAATGCCTATGACGAACGTCAGCGCGACCTGGAACGGCGTGCGCAGCCGCTCGAGAAGCGGCCGAGGCTGGCGCGGTGCCGCGGCCTCGGCCTCGGCGAGCATCTCGGGACGGTACGCGATCGGCCGCAGATCGAGGTGCATCTGCGCGTGCTCGAGCGCCGCGCCGGCCTGCTCGACCGCCTGCTTGGCCGACTGGACGGCGTCGAGCGGGACGTATCCGACGAGCGGGGTAACGCTGACCTTTGAGCCCTCGACGTCCAGGCGGCGGCCGGCGAGGCGTTCGGAGAGTCCCTGCATCAGGTCGCGCACGTCGTCCGACGACGTCTCCGGCAGCAGCAGCCCGAAGCCGCCATCGGGGGTACGGCCGGCCGTCTCCAGCGGCGTGACCACGGCGCCGAGCACATCGGCGACCTGCCGCAACACCTCGTCGACCCCGCGCTCCCCGAAGCGCGCACGGATGCTCCCGGACTCGTTCAGCCCGAGCAGTGCCAAGTGCCCCGAGCGGCCACTGCGCAGCGCCCGCTCGCGCTCCCGGTCGAGCTCGTCCATGAACGTCGCGGACGAGGCCAGCCCCGTGCGGCGGTCAGTCTGCAGTCGGTCAGCAGGCACCGGCGGCCGTAGCCGCTTGGCGTCCACGCGAGCGACCAGGACCGGCAGGTCGAAGGGCTTGGTGATGTAGTCGTCCGCGCCGAGACGCATGCCGGACACCACGTCCGCGGCCTCCGCGCGGCTGGTGAGGAACAACAGGGGCAGGGAACGCAGCCGGGAGTCCTCGCGCAGTCGCTGCACGAGGGTGAAGCCGTCCATGTCCGGCATGTTGACGTCGGAGACGACGACGTCCGGGACCGCCTCGGCCAGTCTCTCCAGTGCCTCGGCGCCGCTGGAGGCCGTCGTGACGCGGTAGCCGGCTGCGAGGAGCCCTCGCGCGACCAGGCCCACGATCATCTCGTCGTCATCGACGACGAGCACCGCGCCCCGGTCGTCGGCTACTGCCCTACCCGTCATCGGGTTACTCCCGGTCAATAACTCCCCCTACGGCCTTCCGGCGCAGGACTGGAGCGACTGCGTGGTGCCTATTGAACTCTACAGGGGCACCCCCGCCACGAACTTCCGCTCGCGCGAAGTCGGGCACGGTCGCTGGTCACTAGACGGGGCGGCCGTGGGAATGATTGATCGACTACCGAACACTGCCCATTGGCGCAACCTTGAGCGTCCACAGCTCCGAATCGGATCGGGTTGGCCTTGAAGGTTTACGCTCAACAGGTGTTGTGCGCACAAGACTCCCTTCCGCCTCGCCTTCGCCGCGTACTCGTCGCCGGCGTCTCCGGCGTAGGAAAGTCGACGCTCGCGTCACGGATCGCAGCGATCACCGGCGGACAGCACACCGAGATCGACTCGCTCTATCACGGCCCCGGCTGGGCGCTACGGGAAAATTTTCTCTAGGAGCGTGTGTCAGTAACGCCTATTCGAAGTTGATGCGACGAGATCCGGGCCGATTTGGCCGCAGCGGGCGGGGCGTTGCTGTGGCGGTCGTCGTG